>CAJBVG010000001.1 GCA_903958995.1 uncultured bacterium
AGCTACTGGGTGGATTGCATACTTCACTTCAACACCACGTTCTTCTAATAATAATTCTAATTCGTGAATAACGTGTTGTGCTTGTGCAACCGCTAATCCGTAACCCGGAACGATTACGACTTTTTTCGAGTAGTTCATCAATACTGCTAAATCCGAAACTGAAACATCTTTAATAGAACCTTTAGGATCTTCTACAGCACCAGCAGTTGCTGAGGCTCCGAAAGCTCCGAAAATTACACTGAACAATGAACGGTTCATTGCGTTACACATTACAATAGTTAATAATGTACCAGCTGAACCTACAAGGATACCACCGGTTAACATAACTTTATTGTCGTACAAGAAACCACCGAAAGCGGCAGCTAAACCTGTGAATGAGTTTAATAATGAAATCACTACTGGCATATCTGCACCACCGATTGGAATTACAAATAACACCCCGTAAATTAAAGATGCAGCAAACAATACATATAAAATAGTTAAGCTATCTACTCCAGAGGTTACCATCCAAATACCGAAAATGGCTAAACCTATTAAGATGATGGTATTGATGATATTGTATTTAGGGATACGAATTGGTTTACCCATTGCACCATTTAATTTTAGGTAAGCGATGATACTTCCTGAGAAAGAAACGCTACCAATAATTAAACCTGCAACAATAAATGAAAGTGAACCAACATGTCCAACATTATGCTCGTATTCTGTTAATCCGATTAAGGCTGCGCAAGCACCACCCATACCGTTGAACATCGATACTAGCTCTGGCATTTTTGTCATTTGTACTTTCTTCGCTGTTAACCAGCCAATTACCGTACCGATGGCAATACCACCAAAAATTAATGCCATTTTTAATCCTTCACGAGAAGTAAGTACGATACCTTCTTCTGTTACTTTGTTGTATAAGAATATTGTTGCGAGTATGGCAACAACCATTCCGAATGCGGCGATCAAATTTCCTTTACGAGCTGATTTTGGATTACCCATCATCTTTAAGCCCAAAATAAAAGTGACCGAACCGATCAAATATGATATTTCTAATAAACCTAAACCATTGTTCATAATTACAATTCCTTTATTTTTAATATTAATTTCTAAACACTAAATTCTCTAACATTCCCTATCTAAAATTTATTCTTTAACTTTTACTATCTCCCACAAAAATTTAGAATTTAGAATTTAGAATTTAGAATTTTTCTATGTTATTTTTTTTTAAACATTTCCAACATACGGTCGGTTACTACGAAACCACCCACTACGTTGAGTGTTCCAAGAATTACAGCTAAGAATCCAAGTACTAATCCTAAGATGTTACTTGGGTCGGTGTCGAGCATCACAATGATAGCTCCAACAACTACTACACCGTGAATAGCATTTGCACCCGACATAAGTGGAGTGTGCAATACCGATGGTACACCACCAATAACTTCCACCCCAACAAAAACAGAAAGGATAATGAAGTAAAATATTTCTCTATTGGCAGTTATAAAATTGAATACTTGATCCATGATTATTATTGATTAAATATGATTAGTTATTAAGTACACTAGGGTGTACTGCTTTTCCTTGATGAACGATTAATGAACCTTTCGTGATGTCTTCTTCCATCTCCCATTTAAATTCATCTTTAGTAGAAAGGTGAACTAATAAGGTTTGAATATTTTTTGCGTATAAATCAGATGCATTCATTGGCAATAAACTTGGAATATTACTTTCGCCGATAATGGTTACTCCATCTTTCACGATTGTTTTGTTTACTTCACTACCAACAACGTTTCCACCTGATTCAACTGCCATGTCTAAAATCACAGAACCGAAACGCATACTTTTCACCATTTCTTCTGTTACTAATACTGGAGCTTTTCTTCCAGGTATTAATGCAGTAGTAATTACGATGTCTGCTTCTTTCACATGTTTCGCTACAAGCTCTTGTTGTTTTTTAAGGAACTCATCAGATACCCCTTTAACGTAACCACCTTCCATCTTCACACTATCATCACCTTTCATTTCGATGAACTTACCACCAAGAGATTCTACTTGTTCTTTTGTTTCCGGACGAATATCCGACACTTCAACAACAGCACCTAAACGTTTCGCTGTTGCGATAGCTTGTAAACCTGCAACACCAGCACCGAAGATTACCATTTTTGTAGGGCGGATAGTTCCTGCAGCGGTAGTCATCATTGGTAAGATTTTACCAATTTCATTTGCCGCCATAAGAACAGCCTTATATCCTGCAAGGTTTGCTTGAGAACTTAGGGCATCCATTTTTTGTGCTCTAGAAATACGAGGAACAGCATCCATCGAGAATGATGAAATACCTGCATTAACACATGCATCAACAATATCTTTGTTGGTAGCTGCAAACATAAATGAAATTAAGATTGCCTCTTTTTTCATCCAGCTTACTTCTTCCGCATTAGGAGCATTTACTTTTAGTACAACATCGGCATCTGAATAAATTTTACGAGTGTCGGCTACGATACTTGCGCCGGCTTCCGCATAATTGGCATCATCAAAATAGGATTTTAGTCCTGCTGATTGTTCGATGAAGACTTCGTATCCTGCTTGAACTAATTGTTTAACTACAGTGGGTGTTAAAGCAACACGATTTTCGCGTTCCTTTGTTTCTTTTGGTACACAGATTTTCAAAACGTTATTGTTTTATAAATTTTCGCTAAAATTAAGATTTTGATTGTATTTACTGACATTTTATTCTAAAATTCCATCAAATAAGCTTTAATAAATTCATCGAGCTCACCATCCAAAACTCCTTGAGCATTAGAGGTTTCTAAATTGGTTCTTAAATCCTTTACTAATTTGTATGGATGAAGTACATAATTTCGAATTTGCGAGCCCCATTCTATTTTCTTTTTTGTGCTTTCTACAGCTTGCTTCGCTTCGTTTTTCTTCCTGATTTCCAGCTCATAAAGTTGCGACTTCAACATTTTTAAGGCCTTCTCTTTATTCTGGTTTTGAGAACGCTCTTGCTGACATTCGATGATAATTCCCGAAGGAGCGTGTTTCAAACGTACGGCAGTTTCTACCTTGTTTACGTTTTGTCCACCTTTACCACCTGCGCGGTAGGTATCCCAAGAAACATCGGCTAAATTAATATCAATTTGAATGCTATCATCCACTAAAGGATATACGTAAACGGAAGCAAAGGAAGTATGTCTGCGGGCATTGGCATCAAAAGGTGATATGCGGACCAAACGGTGGACCCCAGATTCTCCTTTTAAATAACCGTAGGTAAATTCCCCTTCGAACTCAAGGGTACATGATTTAATACCAGCGCCTTCGCCAGCTTGATAGTCGATTTCTCGAACTTTGTATTTGTGCTTTTCGCCCCACATGATGTACATACGCATCAACATGGCAGCCCAATCGCAACTTTCGGTACCACCTGCACCAGCATTAATGGTCAGTACGGCATTGAGTTGATCCTCTTCCCCACTCAACATGTTTTTAAATTCCAACTCGTCGAGCGCCTGAGTAACCACTTTCATTTGGGTTAGCATTTCGGGTTCCGAAATATCACCATCCTTATAAAAATCAAATAGCACAACGGTATCCTCTACCACTGCTTTCACAACAGCATAGGCATCCGTCCATATTTTCTTTTGTTTTATACCATGCAGCAGTTTTTCTGCTTCTTTTGGCTCATCCCAGAAACCGGGTTCTGTAGTTTTGGCTTGCTCCTCTTCAATCTGTGTTAAACGATTGTCGATGTCAAAGATGCCTCCTCAGGGAATCTAGGCGTTCCCTCAAATCTTTTATTTGATCGGTTGTCATGGCTACAAAGGTAATCGAAATTTCGAACTGTCGAAACGACGAAGGGGCGGACTAACGAAACGCATCCGCAGCGCAACTTGACTAGCCTAAAAAAATCTCTAAACTAATATAACATCCACTAGCCCTTTCTTCCCCTTATAATCCCCAGCACTACTATATAAGTAATGCCAAGGCTCCGATACTATTGAAGCTTTTACTGGATTCATATGGATATAATTTAGTTTCTGTAGTAAAAATTCCATGGAGAAAATCTCCTTTGCATGATAGGTTTGTTGCCAAACTTGATAAAATAAATTGTTGGGATTATTTAAACCATCTTCATTAAAAATACCAAGAATCCAATCTCTTGTCTCGTATTCTGAATTCTTCAAAAGTTTGATTATTGTCTTTGATGTATGCTTTTTAAAATCTCTGATGATACCCTCCAATTTCCCAGTTTTACTGCCAATAATTAAATGAATATGGTTTGACATGATGACCCACGCATATACCTCTAGTCCCTTTTTCTCTATGCAATAATTTAGACTATCAACAACAATGTCTTTATATATCTTTTTATCAAATAGATCAACCCAACGGACAATGGTGGAGGTGACGAAATATAGATTGTTTTGATTGTTAATTCTGTAGGTTCCTGGCATTTTTTTAGTAGTTAGTATTGTCAAGTTGCGCTTCGCTAAACTTGACAATCGTTGTGGGTTGCGCTTCGCTAAACTTGACTATCGTTGTGGGTTGCGCTTCGCTAAACTTGACTATCGTGGTGGGTTGCGCTTCGCTAAACTTGACGTGAGTAATGAGTATAGTCAAGTTGCGCTTCGCTAAACTTGACAATCGTTGTGGGTTGCGCTTCGCTAAACTTGACTATCCTTTTTTGGTTGCTACCGCAGAAAAAAAGCGTCTTCGAAGTGGGTTATTTCTGGGTTGCCTTGTTTGGGGAATACGATGGAGATGATGTCGAAGCGGACTTCGCCTTTGACTTTGTGTTTTTCGATGTAGGAACGCGCGACGCGTTTCATGTTCTTACGTTTATCGCGGTTCACAGCGATTTCAGGATTACCGTATTGGGTTTGGCGCCTCGCCTTCACTTCCACAAACACTACTTGCTTTTTGTGTTCTGCGATAATGTCGACTTCTGCATTACCTACCCGGTAATTAGTCTTCAATATCACAAAACCCTTACTCAGCAAATACTCCTTTGCCAAACGCTCTCCACTTACCCCGAAATCATTGTGTTCCGCCATTCTCAGTATATGATGTCGTAAAAATCGTACCTTTGCACGAGTAACACAACTGCATTTATGCAGGTTCTTTTATCATCCTTAATATATTAAACTTTTTTTATGCCTAATGTTATATTTCAAGACTGGGGAATGGTTGACTACAAGGAAGCTTGGGATAGGCAAGAGATGTATTTTGCCAAGACTTTAAAAATAAAATCAGACAACAGAACGAACAATACTCAAATCCCAACCAATCACTATTTATTTTTTTGTGAACACCCTCATGTTTATACTTTAGGCAAAAGCGGGAAGCAAGAAAATTTATTGCTCGATGATGATGGATTGAATGATGCCGATGCTACGTATTATAAAATAAATCGCGGTGGCGATATTACTTACCATGGCCCGGGACAAATAGTAGGATACCCAATTTTAGATTTGGATTATTTCTTTACCGACATTCATAAGTACCTACGTTTTTTAGAAGATGCCATCATCAATACCTTAAAAAAATATGGAATTGAATCGGGCAGAATACCAGGATTAACAGGTGTTTGGCTAGATGTTGATGATGCTAGTAAAGCTCGAAAAATTTGCGCGATGGGTGTTCGTTGTAGCCGATGGGTAACCATGCATGGTTTTGAATTTAATGTGAATAGCGACCTCAATTATTTCAATAATATTATTCCATGTGGTATAGACGATAAGGCGGTAACATCTATGGAAAAAGAGTTAGGCCATCCTTTAGATTTTGAAGAAGTAAAATCGGTTTTGAAAAATGAAATTGCTATCTTGTTTGAAATGAACTTCATTTCAAATGAAAAAGAACTTAGCTAAACGAATCCTCTACATTACTTTAACGGTATTACTATTGGCCAATGTTGCCATTTGGGTAACCGATACCACGTACATCTATAAAGCACTGCTTTATCAACAACCTAATATCGACGACCTTGATATTTTCCCGTACACAACAATTGAAAATAAAGGCAAAAAAGAACCTTGGAATATTTCGAGTAAAAAGAATGCTGTGAAACTTAGTGACACGCTTCGCCACACTCTAGAGAAATACGAAACTGTTGCTTTTTTAGTAATCAAAAAAGATTCGATTGTGTATGAAGAGTATTGGGATAATTACGACCAGAATTCTTTTTCCAATTCATTCTCTATGGCGAAAAGTATTATTAGCATTTTAGTAGGTATTGCTGTTGATGAAGGAAAAATTAGCAGCGTAAATGATCCAGTTGGTAAGTATGTTCCTGAATTTAACAAAGGAGAATTAGCGACTGTCAAAATTGTGGATGTGCTAAGAATGGCATCTGGATTGAGTTTCAAGGAATCGTATTCCTCACCATTTAACCAAACTACCGATGCTTATTATGGTAGTGATTTGCGTAAATTGATTTTCTCTTTACATGTACAAGAAAAACCTGGTACCTTATTTAACTACCGAAGTGGCGACACTCAAGTGTTAGAAATTTTATTGAAAGCCGCTACAGGTAAAAGTGTAACTGAATACGCATCCGAAAAATTATGGTCGAAAATTGGTGCCGAAAACATAGCGCATTGGAGTTTAGATCATGTAGGAGGAGATGAAAAAGCGTATTGCTGTTTCTATTCTAATGCTAGAGACTTTGCAAGAATTGGTAAGCTTTACATGCAAAACGGACGATGGGATAGCACACAAGTGGTTTCCGCAGACTGGGTACACAAAAGCACAACTGCGCATGGTTTGCCTGAAAATGGTGTGAATACAACACAATATGGCTACCAATGGTGGGTATATAACGATGCATTTTATTGCCGAGGAATTTTAGGGCAGTATATTATTGTAGATCCAAAGAATGAGATGATTGTGGTTAGATTAGGCAAAAACAGGGATAAAGAGAAAATAGACAACCATCCGAAAGATTTTTTACTTTATTTAAGCGAAAGCAGTCATTTGTTTTAAGCAAATGGTTTGATAAATCTTATTTTAACTACTTGTTAATCTTTCTTTTCAAAAAAATCATTACTTTTGTCAGTAACTGAACAAATTACAACCCATTATTATGAAAAAGAACTTATTAAAAACTTTGTTAGTATCTACTTTACTTGCTGGAGCAACTATTTTTGCTTCATGTGATGAAAACGCAGGTCTAACAATTGGAATTCCACAAACAGTAACTCAAACATTTTCTGTTGATCAAGCAGGTAGTATTTCTTTTGATACAACGACTGTGGTTCCTTCTAACTTAGATAGCGTACTTGCTGAGCAAGGTGCTACACGTGATGACATTGGTGGTATGTTATTAGATTCAATCAAATTAACTATTTGTGATGCAAATGGTGTTCCTGTACCGGGAGCTACTTTCTCTTCAATTAAAGAATTGCAAATGAAAGTTGGTAAAATTGGTGCTAATGAGCCATTAGTATTAGCAGCAGGTGCTGATAGTACTGTAATGTCTACAATCAACACATCAAACCCTATTAAATTACCATTACCATTAGGTGGATTTGACTTTTTACCATATGTTGCTCAACCACAATTCAGAGTGAACATGATAGGTCGTTTAAATAGCCCAATAACAACTGCATTCTTCATTAAAGCTGATATCAGTTTGTTAGTACAAGTGAGTTTATAATTTATTTACCCTCATAAAAAAAAGCCCCCCGAATTTCGAGGGGCTTTTTTATTGCCTAAAATTTTATTTCTGTTATAATCTGTTCGTATCCATATTAAGTAGCATCTTCTTTAACATAAACTCTACATAAGTTCTGTCTTTTTGTATGGCCTTCATTAAACGAGTTACCAATTCTTCTTCTTGCCCTGGAATAAAAGCTAAATCAGCATCTGTAAGATCTCTGTATTTACGCTTCACCTTCAGTTTAATCATCTCCCACTCTGCATTAATTTTTATGTTCGTCATAATAGTACTTTTTAATTAGGCGAAATTACAAATTATTTGATTAGTAGCACTTTAATAATGGCCAAAACAACTTGTTTTGTGGCTTTCTGAAAAATATTTCGCGAATGAGATAAAATTAATGACATTACAAAAAATACAAGTTGGTTATCTATACAAGATTACACTAGTAAACAAAGATTATGTCTATAAAAATATTCATCCGAAGTATTGCATTGCCACTAATTTATTTGGCATTATTTAGTCAAAATTTATTTGCGCAAAATGCTTCCATCAAATTTGATGGAATAGATGATTACATACAAACCAACGTGCCACCCATTGCTGGTGGAGCTGCACGTACAGTTGAAGCTTGGATAAAGTTAACATCGAATACTGACCCTAATGCTGGTGGTTTACAAAATGTGATTGTTGATATGGGAGCAATGACAACTGGGAGCCGATTTACCTTTAATGTATTATTTGGCAACGCTATTCGTTTAGAAGTTCAAGGAAATGGAGTAAATGGTACCATTCCAGTGAATGATGGCCTTTGGCACCATGTTGTTGGAGTATATAATCCATTAGCAACTAATAAAGTTAGCTTATATGTAGATGGAGTTTTGGATATTGCTGGAAATTTTACAGTAACCGCAAATACTTCCGCAACTGGAGATGTGGTTATTGGTCGAAGAGTTGATGGAATAAATCGCTTTAACGGAAATATTGATGAAGTACGAATTTGGAATGTAGCTAAAACACTTCCAGAAATTATTGCCTCAAAAAATGCAGAACTCTGCAATTCAACTGCAAATCTATATGCTTACTTCCCGATGAATGATGGTGTACCTTCTGGTAATAATACTAACGCCATGATTTATGATCAATCAAACTCCTTGAAAACTGGGACCTTTTTAAACTTCGACCTAACCGGAACAAATTCTAATTTTTCTCCAGGTAAAGTATTAAATCCAGGAATGACTGTGACTAAATTTAATCGAACTGTATGCAGCTCATACACGTGGCCTGCTAGTGGAATTACATATACTACACCGGGTACATACTTAACTCGAAAAACAAAAACAAATGGTTGCGACTCCATTTTAAAATTGAACTTATCTGTTGCCACTAGTATTTTAACTTCTGATACAGTAAGTGCCTGCGATACTTTTTTGTGGTCGTTAAATGGAAATTCTTATGGGAATTCAGGTATATATGTTGATACCACTATTGCCTCTGGAGGTTGCGATTCGATTGTAACCCTAGTGCTTACTGTAGGAACAATTGCTCCAACAACTCAACACATCACTGCTTGCGATTCGTACACTTGGAGCGTAAATGGAACACAATATTTAAACTCTATATATACAAGTTATACTTATACAAATGCTAAGGGATGCGATTCGGTTGTCTTTTTAGATTTAACTATAAATAAATCTAGTAATAATGTGCAAAGTATTAATGCATGTGATTCATACTCCTGGCCGGCGAATAATCAAACCTACACCAACAGTGGGCAATATTTTGCGTTGATAAAAAATGCAAAAGGTTGTGATTCGAGCCTAACACTTAATTTAACTATAAACCCAATTTCTAAAGTAATAGATAATGTTAATACTTGTGTAGAATATACGTGGCAATTAAACGGGAAAAAATATACTGAAAATACTCGCGACTCTGTAGTATATCAATCTGCTAAAGGTTGCGACTCTATTGTAGTATTAAACTTAAAAGTCAAGAAGGTTGATGTAGGAGTAACGGCAACTACAAATTCATTATTCGCACAATATACTGGAGCTGCCTATCAATGGATAAATTGCAGTAATTTGAATAATGTTGTGGGCGCTTCAAGTCAAAATTTTTTTCCTGTATTAAGTGGTGAGTATGCGGTTATTGTAAGTTATAACGGTTGCTCTGATACTTCTAAGTGTTTTAATTTTGTAAGTCATGTCGGTATAGAAAATCAATCTGAAACAACATTTAAAATATTTCCAAACCCAAGCAATGATCAGCTTTTTGTTGAAGGTGTTTCAAATGAAGAGCCAGTTGAAGTTAAAATATATTCTATACATGGAGAATTATTGAAAATAGAATTATTAAATAAAAATAATTCTATCGATATTAAATTGTTGGATCAAGGAATTTATTTTATTAAGATTGATAATAGCATTCAACGTTTTATTAAATTATAGATGAGACACATTAAATTATTATTCATAGTTATACTTTTTTCCATTTGCCGAAATGATGTATACGCTCAGGATAGTATGTCCCAAAAAACGTATCAACCCTTCAGTATTTACTTTAATAACCCTATTAGTATGACTAATAAAATTAGAGTGAAATTTGAGGCTAGAATAGATCAGCATAGTGCATTCTTAGTTGGCATGTCTAATTATTACGGCATTTGGCGTGGATATAATACTTCCATTGAATTCAAGCATTACAGTGATAAGAAGAATGATAATTATGAAAAGATAAGGTACTTAAAAGGGGGCTGGGGTGTTTCTTTGGCAGATGAATTTAGCTCGAATCCAAATGTTACTAGAGGGACTTACATGTACATGGGTGGAGGCTTTGGGCAGCATTACACCTTAGGAAAAAAGAAATCTTTCTTTATAGAATTTACAGAAGGTGCAAAATTTACCAAAGCAAGATCAGGCGATATTGATGTAGAACCTAGCACTGGTTTAAGCGGCTTATTCTATATCCTTGGACCTGGAGCCATATTCGATTTTAATATCAATATGGGTTGGCATTTTGGATCATCAATATTATAAAAAAGGGGCTTTAAAGCCCCATTCGTTTTTTAAACTCTTCTGTTATCTGCTCGCCAATTTACGATGGCTAGCTTAATGTCTTTTGGTGATAAATTTTCGGCAATGGCTCTTTCCATTAGTGGCAACCACTCTTCATCTGAAGCAAATCGTAAAGCAATGATTTGTGATAAACGAAGTTTAGCTTCATTTTCTGAAAACGATTTCCCAGTTTTTACGAAGTAACGTAAGCTTTCTTCTATACGAATGTTGCGGTCTTGGTTTTTAATAGCATATCCCCTAGATATCCATGAAACAATTAAAATAGCCACAGCAATTAACATACTTAGTACTTTTTCTCCAATTGTATTTTCGTTTTGGAGTACATTCATGCACGTCCAAATAAAAATCACTGTAGTAATTGGAACTAAAAGGAAATGATGAAGTGGGTAAAGTCGAAGGTGGTTCTTGTAGTTTTGCATAATAAATTTAATTTGGTTCATAACTAGTAGCAATATAGGAATGTTTTAGTTCTTGTTGTGTATTCAATTCTTAGTAACTTAGTATAAACAAGTTTACGATGCGCAATTTCTTATTATTTCTAGTTCTATCATTATTTGCCATAAGTAATACATTTGCTATTGTTGTCATTCGAACAACACCAATAAAATACATTGGCATGGATAGTGCGATTTCTGGCGGGCAAATTATTTCTACAGGAGGCGAGCAAATTATTGAAGCAGGTATATGTTGGAGTAAAACGCCACAACCCACTACAGGTTCAAGTATTCAGGTTCGCTCGACTTCAACAGACTCATTTCAATGTAATTTAAGAAACCTATCACCAGGGCAAGCTTATTATGTAAGAGCATATGCAGTTACTGCAAGTGGTACTTGGTACGGACCACAACGAACACTAGCAACTGATAAACTTATCTTTGGCAACATGATGAAAGGTGGTCGATTATTTTATGTTTTACAAGCAGGCGACCCAGGTTTTGTTATTGGTGAATTTCATGGCTTAGTTTTACATGTCATTTCTTCTAACACTACAATAACATGGAGGAACAGTAAAGACACTCTTATAGGAGCAGTTGATACATCAATGTTTACAGGTCAGCTAAATACTGCAAAGATTGTGAATACTCTTGGAGAAGGAACTTATGCTGCGAAAGTATGTTATGATTTAGTATACCAAGGTTACAGTGATTGGTATTTGCCATCGCAAAACGAGTTGGCGTTAGCTCTTCAACGTTTGAATAAATATATCTTGGGATATTCTTGGTCATCATCAGAATTTAACAAATCAAGTGCTATACAATGTACTGGTTTGCGTAAACGAAATTCTATAAAAACACAAAAAGGTTCTGTATTTGCTATTCGTAAATTTTAATAGGATGAAATTAAAATTATATATACTCGTTTCACTTATTGTTTTCGGATGTAATAATTCAAAAGCTAATAGTTGCGATGCTCCCTCGTCGAGTATCAATTTAGAAATTAATAATGTGCGTGCTAAATTAATGAACGGTGGAGATATGTTTTGGGATATTTTCGGATCCGGAATACCTGGTTATGAAATCCCAAAAGTTGCTCCAGGTGAAAAAAGTATTCATGCAAGTTTTACTGCCGCATTATTATTGGGAGGAGTTGATGCAGGAAACAATTTATATACTGCAGGGCAAACTTATCGTCAACGTGGTATAGATTTTTGGCCGGGTGCATTAAGTGCAATGGGACAAATTGATTCTATAGATTGTGATGATTGGAATGAAATGTTCAATATCACAGGTAAAGAAATTAATGATACTAAAAATGCGAAAGGCATCTCCTATAACATGAGCAGATGGCCAAGCTCTCATGCTCCATTTTATGATGCGAACTCGGATGGAATTTACGACCCTACATTGGGCGATTATCCTGTGATTGATGTTGCGCATCCAACTGTAGTTCCAGGTCAATTAGTGTATTGGGTGATTAATGATATGGGAAATGTACACACTTCATTTGTTGGTGCAAATTCTATGGGAGTAGAAATTCAAATGATGGCTTATGCTTTTGAGTCGAGCAGCAGTGATGCTATAAACAATACGACTATGTATCGTTACATCATTACCAATAAATCAAATACAACGTACTCGGAATTTCGCATTGGAACGTTTAATGATTTTGATTTAGGTGATGCGAGCGATGATTACTTAGGTTGTGATTTATCAATTGCTAGTAATGGTAAAAAACGAAATCTGTTTTATGTTTATAATGCCGATAATAATGATGAGGATGGCGCTTCATCGGGTTATGGAATTGCACCACCTGCATTTGGCATTACCTATTTAAGTCCTGGAAAAACATCGAACAATACCATTTTAGAAATGGGGAGTTTTATTTCTGTTCAAAAAGGAGGTTTACCTGGAACTACTGGCAACCCTGCTAATGCATTAGAATTATATCATTACTTACAAGGAAATTGGGCAGATGGCTTATCAATAAAGTATGGTTTAGACGGAAGAATAGGTGCCGATCCCTGTAAATTTATGTACCCTGGTTTAAGCGACCCTCAAGGCAGAGCCAATTGGGTGGAGACAGGATTCCCTGGCGACAAACAAGCTATTTCTGCAGTAAGTAGTTGCTCACTTGCGC
>CAJBVG010000002.1 GCA_903958995.1 uncultured bacterium
GAGGCTATATGGAAGCAAATGGACTTTCTGGGTCATCGTTTCTTTGTGTTTGAATTGGAAGGAATTGCAATAGGTTTTGCTTCAGTGAGTGAAATGATTCATGAAGAGCGTAAAACAGCCAAAGTACATAAGCTCTATTTTTTACCAGAAATGCATGGAAAGGGATATGGAAAACAATTATTAAAACATTTAGAAGAATTACTGGTGAGCGAAAGTTATGAATACCTTATTTTAAATGTGAATAGAAATAATCCAGCCTATCATTTTTATTCTAATATGAATTATAGTATTAGAGAAACAATTGATATCCCTTATGGGGAATTTATGTTAAATGATTACGTGATGGAGAAAAAGTTGATACAATAATAATTAATTCTATACATTTGCAGAACTCAAAGGGGTGGTGCCATAACACGGTGCCTGAGATTAAACCCATAGAACCTGATGCGGATAATGCCGTCGAAGGGAAGAGGTTATAAAATCGTTGTAGGATAGTAGTCCCTTGTTATCTGAGGTTTTATACAGTATTAATAATGATAAAATATGTTTAAGAAACTAGTTGTATTAGCGCTTCTCCTAAGTATTGGTATTGTTGCGAATGCACAAAATAAGTACACTATAAAGGTGATCGACGATCATAACAAACCTTTACCAGGTGCTACGATTTCTATTGATGGAACCTTGCTTGCACAAACAGGTGCTGATGGCATGTATCGCTTAACCATTAGCAAACCCAAAGTGGTGCTAAAAATTTCTTTGATTGGTTTTGAATCCTATTCATCTATTTTCGATTTCGAAAAAGATAAAATCAAATCAAAAGACATTAAAGGAAACATGGAACTTATTTATGTTTTCAAATTAACTAATAAAGTTTATTTATCAGAAGAAGTATTAGTTACTTCTACACGTATTGCCGAGAATACTGCTGGTACATATTCTATGGTCGACAAAAATTATATAGAGAAATCGAATTTTGGTCAAGACCTACCTTATATGTTAAATCAGTCTCCATCGGTAGTAGTTACTTCTGATGCTGGAAATGGTATAGGTTATACAGGTATACGAATTCGTGGTACCGATCAAACCAGAACCAATTTAACCATTAATGGTATACCTTTAAATGATGCTGAATCGCAAGGGACTTTTACAGTAAACATTTCTGATTTTGCGAGTTCAGTAGAGAACTTCAGATTCAACGTGGTGTAGGTGCTTCTACCAATGGTGCTGGTGCATTTGGTGCTTCTATAAATATTCAAACTAGTCAGTTAACCGATACTGCTTCTGCTCAAGTAAATTTTGCACAAGGCGGAAATAAGTTCAAGAACGTTTTATTTCAAAATAACTCAGAAAAATATACAGCACTAGTAAATACTGGTCTTATTCATGAATATTGGAATTTTTCAGGGCGGTTTTCTAAAATTGCTTCAACTGGTTATGTAGATAATAGTTCTGCTCTATTGAAATCGTTTTTCACATCAGCATCATTTCGAAATAAAAAACACCTTTTAAAAATAAATGTATTTTCTAATATTGAAAAAACATATTTAGCATGGAATGGTGTTCCTGAAGATTCATTAAAAACAAATCGAAAATACAATCCTATATCTGATGAATATAATGATCAATATGATAATTATCAGCAAGATCATTATCAACTTTTCGAATCGTATAAAATAAATAATCGTCACCATTTTAATTTAGGATATCATTACACTCGAGGTAGAGGTTATTTTCAAGAGTTTAGGTATGGTCAAAATTTTACAGCCTATGGTCTTGACACCATGTTTGTAGGTTCCGATACAATTGCACAGTCGGATATGTTGAGAAGAAGATGGTTAAGAAATCAGTTTGAAGGTGTTGTGTACAGTTGGGAATACACCCCGAACGATGAATTTAAATTAACCATAGGTGGTGCAGCAAATCGTTATGATGGCGAGCATTTCGGAGAAATTCTTTGGGCAAGAAATGCTTCTAACAGTATGCCGGGTACTCGTTGGTATACAGGTTGGGGATTTAAAGATGAAGCCAATGTGTATGTAAAAGCAAATTATGATTTTATTTCAAATTGGAATGTCTTCGTCGATCTTCAGTCGAGAGTTATTAACTATAAAATTGAAGGTCAAAACAAAGATCGAGTAGATATTAGTCAAGAACATTCGTTTAATTTCTTTAATCCTAAAGCTGGTGTTTCTTATAATTTATCGAGTTTAAATAAAGTATACCTAACTATTGGTGCTACAAATAAAGAACCTAATCGTGATGACTTTGTAAATGGCATTGTGAATGGGATTACACCTAAAAATGAAGAGTTAAGAAATATAGAGTTGGGTTGGAAAAGAAGATTAGAAGAGTTTGGAGTAGAAGTAAATGGGTATTACATGGGCTATAAAAACCAATTAGTATTAACTGGTGAAGTGAATAATGTTGGGGAATATATGCGAGTAAATACTCCTGATAGTTATAGAGCAGGTATTGAAGCTTCAGCTACCTATAATTACTCAACTAAAATTGGAATTTCGGCAAACATTGCTTTAAGTAAAAATAAAATCAATTCATTTACCGAAACTATTTATTCATATGATGCTGAGTATAATTCTTTAGGCGTAGTGCTTCGAAACCATAAAAATACTGATATCTCATTTTCGCCGAACATTGTTGCTGCTGCACGCATTCGTTATAAAATCTACCAAAATCTATTTACATCAATAGAATCAAAATATGTTGGTCAGCAGTTTTTAGATAATACTTCGAATAATGATAGAAGAATAAAACCATTTTTTGTAAACGATTTATTTTTCGATTATAATTTACGTTTAAAAGAATACATCCCGATGTTAACCATCGTGTTTAAAATAAACAATGTGTTTAATATGATGTATGAACCGAATGGGTATACCTATACACTTATTGAAAGTGGATCAGAAAACAACTACAATTACTATTACCCACAGTTAGGAAGAAATTATATGTTCTCCCTAAATTTCAACTTCTAACTTATTTATTTGACAATACTACAAATGGAACCAGCATCTCTTCTAAAGAGATGCCTCCATGTTGGAAGGTGTTGTTAAAGAAGTTAGCGAAATGGTTGTAATTATTAGGGTATACGAAGTAGTAATCTTCTTTTGCAAAGATGTAAGTCTGACTAACATTAACTCTAGGTAGAAAAGCTTCGGCAGGATTTTTTATTTCTAAAACATCTTTTTTGTTGTAGTTTAAATTTTTTCCTTGCTTATAACGAAGGTTCGAATTTACTGTTCGATCTCCAATAACTTTACTCGCATTCTTCACACGAATAGTACCATGGTCAGTTGTAATAATTAGTCGAGATGGTTTTTGTGAAATTTTAATAATGGCTTCTAATAATGGAGAATGTTCAAACCACGAAAGAGTGATCGAACGATATGCCGCTTCATCAGGTGCAAGCTCTCTAATAATATCCATTTCTGTACGAGCATGCGAAAGCATATCTACAAAATTGTAGACGATAACGTTTAGTGGATTTTGAAATTTCTGATTGATAGTATCAACAAGATTTTTACCATCTTCATTGTTCACTACTTTTACATAGCTAAATTTATAATTCTTACGTAACCTCAATAATTGAGCTTGAAGAAACTCTTCCTCGTGTAAATTTTTTCCGCCTTCATCTTCATCATTCTTCCATAATTTTGGATGTTGTTTTTCCATCTCTGTTGGTAGAAGCCCAGAAAATATAGCGTTTCGAGCATATTGTGTTGCAGTTGGTAAAATACTACTGTATATATCTTCTTCCTCTACTCTAAAATATTCATTGATAATTGGCGCAATAATTTTCCATTGATCATATCTCAAATTATCAATTAACAGAAAAAATGTAGGCACTGTTTCGGTTACCAATGGGAGAACTCTATCTTTCATTAATTGATGAGATTGTAGTGGAGCCGTGTTAGGTTCTTTTAACCACTTCAAGTAATTTCGCTCAACATATTTAGAAAACAATGCATTAGCTTCCTGCTTTTGATGAGTTAAAATTTCATGCATTCCAGAGTCTTGTAATTTCTCTAGTTCTAATTCCCAAAATACAAGTTTCTTGTAAACATCTTTCCACTCTTCGAAATTCGAGACATCATTTAGAGCAATACCTAAATTTCTAAATTCTTGTTGATAGGCTGAATTTGTTTTCTCAGATACGAGTCTTTTATTATCTAGTATTTTTTTTAGCGTAAGTAATATTTGTTTGGGATTAACCGGTTTAATAAGATAGTCGGCAATTTTACTACCGATGGCATCTTCCATTAAATATTCTTCTTCGTTTTTTGTGATGAGTACGATGGGCAAATCGGTATTATTCTTTTTGATTTCCTGAAGAGTCTCTAAACCAGATAATCCTGGCATGTTTTCATCTAAAAAGACAACATCAACCTTTTCTGTTTTCAATATATCTAAGGCATCAGAACCATTTGTGGTACTAATTACTTTATAACCCTTATCTTGTAGAAATAAAATATGTGGTTTTAACAAATCTATCTCATCATCTGCCCACAATATGATTGTTTCTTGCATATATTGAATATTAATTTTTGGTTTCCGTTAAAATTAACAAATTTGTATCGCTTTTATTGTTGAGCTTTGAATAAAAAGAAAATATTTAATGACCCTGTTTATGGTTTTGTAAGCGTGCCTTACGAAATTATATTTGATTTGATTGAGCATCCTTACTTTCAACGATTAAGGAATATCAAGCAATTGGGCCTAACGCATCTAGTGTATCCTGGAGCTTTGCATACTCGTTTTCACCATGCTTTAGGAGCAATGCATTTAATGAGTATTGCGCTTGAAACATTAAAGAATAAAGGTGTTAAGATAACTGAAGAGGAAAGCAAAGCAGTTACTATAGCTATTCTTTTACATGACATCGGACATGGTCCTTTTTCTCATGCCCTAGAAAGCTGTATAGTCCCTAGCATTCATCACGAAGATTTATCGATTCTATTAATGAAGAGATTAAACATCGAGTTTAAGGGTGCATTAACATTAGCTATCGAGATTTTTGAAAACAAGTACGATAAGAAATTCTTACATCAATTAGTCTCTGGCCAATTGGATATGGACCGTATGGATTACCTGAACCGCGACAGTTTTTATACTGGTGTTTCGGAAGGTGTGATTGGGTTTGATCGAATTTTGAAAATGATTTGTGTTATTGATGATCAATTAGTGATTGAAGAGAAGGGTATTTACTCCATTGAAAAATTCTTAATTGCCCGACGATTAATGTATTGGCAAGTATATTATCACAAAACGGTGATTTCTGCAGAGCAATTATTAGTGAAAGTGCTCAGACGTGCAAAAGAGATTTCTGTTCAAGGCAAGGTATTATTTGCTACACCATCATTTTCATTCTTATTGAAGAATAACCCAAGTGCAGATGATTTTAAAGGTGATGAGCGTTATTTAGATGCTTTTGCCAATATTGATGATCATGATATTTACTCAGCTATTAAGGTTTGGACCAATGATGAGGATGTGATTTTGTCGAAATTATGTACTGAGCTAATAAACAGACGATTGTATTCTATCGAAATACAGAACGAAAATATCAGTTCTAAAGAGTATGATGAAAAATTAAAGGAAGTTATTGAGAAATGGGGCATTTCGGAAGAAGATGCTGAATATTTTGTTTTTACTGGTGTCATCAATAATAATGCATACGACCCACTCAGTGGGAATATCTATATTCTCACTAAAACCAAAGGCTTACAAGACATTGCAGTATGTTCAGATGGGTTAAACCTAGAAGCACTATCTAAAAATGTTAAGAAACATTTCCTTTGTTACCCCAAGTACATTTAGAATGTTAACAAATTATTAATCATATTTTGAATAATAGATTTGCAGCATTGAAGGATAATTTTATTTTTGTATAATGCAATTTAAGGCAATAGAAATTAGTGTATTACTCAACGGCGAATTAGAAGGTAATCCCGACGAAGTTGTCTATTCATTAGCAAAAATTGAAGAGGGTAAGGTTGGTGCGTTATCATTTTTGGCTAATCCTAAATATGAAGCTCATCTCTATACTACAGAAGCATCTGTAGTAATCATCAATAAAAGTTTAGTGCTCGAGAAACCAGTGAAATCTACGCTCATTAGAGTGGAAGATGCGTACAGTGCTTTTTCAGTTTTATTAGAGAAATACAACACTATTAAGTTAAATAAATATGGCATTGAGGATCCAAGTTTCATCAGCAAAACCGCAAAAGTTGGTGCTGATTGCTATATTGGAGCTTTTGCTTACATCGGAAGCCATGCTGTAATTGGCAACAATGTAAAGATCTATCCTCAGGTTTACATCGGTGATAATGTAACTGTTGCAGATAATACCACCTTGTTTTCGGGGGCTAAAATTTATTCCGACTGTATTATTGGAGCAAATGTTATTATTCATTCGGGTTGTGTAATTGGAAGCGATGGTTTCGGATTTGCACCCCAAACTGATGGATCATTCCAAAAAGTTGCTCAAATAGGAAATGTGATTGTAGAAGACAATGTAGAAGTGGGTTCCAACACAAGTATAGATAGAGCCACTATTGGTTCTACAATTATTAGAAAAGGGGTAAAACTCGACAATCTAATTCAAATTGCTCATAACGCAGAGATTGGTGATAATACAGTAATTGCTTCGCAATCGGGTGTTTCAGGAAGCACAAGAATTGGTGAAAATTGTATTATTGGTGGTCAAGTAGGTATTGTGGGGCATATCAATATTGCAAAAGGCTCGCAAATCAATGCGAAATCGGGAATATCTAAATCAATTACTGAGGAAAATAAACAATGGAACGGTACTCCGGTATCGCCTTTCCGTGATTCTTTAAAAATGCAAGCGGTGTATCGTCGCCTTCCAGAACTCGAAAAACGTATCGAGGAATTGGAGCAATTATTGCGCGATTTAAAAGAAACCATCTAAAATCCTTCTTAAGATTTTGTTTAAACCTTGATTCTGGATACATTTGTCAGAATATTAAGGTTAGGAATGAACGTAAAACAAACGACTTTAAAAGCTCCCGTTACATTAGTAGGTGTTGGGTTGCATACTGGCTCTCAGGTCACCATGACTTTCAAGCCGGCTCCTGAAAATCATGGTTACAAATTTCAACGTGTTGATATTGAGGGTTCCCCAATTATCGATGCTGATGTAGATAATGTAACAGATATTTCAAGAGGCACAACAATTACTCAAAATGGAGCAAGTGTATCAACTGTAGAACATACTTTAGCTGCGCTCGCAGGCTTAGAAATTGACAATGTTTTAATCGAGATAAATGGCCCCGAAGCACCCATTATGGATGGAAGTTCGATGCCTTTTATCGAAGAAATCGAAAAAGTAGGCATCATTCAACAAGATGCAGACCGTGAATATTTCATTATACCAAGTAATATTAATTACGAAGAACCCGACCGCCATGTAGAGATGACGGCTATGCCTTATATTGACGACTACCGTGTAACAGTAATGGTTGATTACAACTCACCAGTATTAGGAAGTCAACACGCATCATTATCTTCTATATCAGAATTCAAATCTGAAATTGCTTCATGCCGTACCTTTTGTTTCTTACACGAGTTAGAAATGTTGTTAAAGCACGACCTAATTAAAGGTGGTGATTTAAATAACGCTATTGTTGTAGTAGATAAAGTGGTAGATGATGAAGAATTAGAGCATTTAGCAAAATTATTTAATAGAGATAAAATAGCAGTTGCTAGAGAAGGTATTCTTAACAACATCGAACTTCGCTATCAAAATGAACCTGCACGCCATAAATTACTAGATGTAATTGGTGATCTAGCGTTAATTGGTATGCCATTAAAAGGACATATCATGGCAGCTCGCCCTGGTCATGCTGCTAACGTAGCCTTTGCTAAAAAAATCAAGGCATTAATCAAAAAAGAAAAAGCAAGGAAAAATATTCCTACCTATAATCCAACTGCCACTCCTATTTATGATGTGAATGGTATTATGAATATCCTACCTCATCGTCCACCATTCTTGTTAATCGACAAAATTATGGAGCTTACCCAAAAACACGTGGTAGGTATTAAAAATGTAACGATGAATGAAGATTTCTTCAGAGGTCATTTCCCTGGAAACCCAGTAATGCCTGGTGTTTTGCAGGTAGAGGCAATGGCTCAAACTGGAGGTATTTTGGTATTAAATACAGTTCCTGATCCAGAGAATTATTGGACATATTTCTTGAAAATTGAAAATGCCCGCTTCAAGGATAAGGTACTTCCGGGAGATACTATTATATTTAGGTGCGATTTAACGGCGCCCATTAGAAGAGGCATCTGCCAAATGCGAGGTACTGCATTTGTAGGTGATAAAATTGTGATGGAAGCAGAGTTGATGGCACAAATTGTTAGAAAAAGCTAAACGAAACGAATGATATCTCCACTTGCATCTGTACACCCAAAAGCGAAGATAGCTGATAAAGTTACTATTGAACCATTTACAACTGTTTCTGCAAACGTAGAAATTGGAGAAGGTACTTGGATTGGTCCGAACGTGAGCATCATGGATGGAGCACGTATTGGTAAAAATTGCAAGATATTTCCAGGTGCAGTAGTTTCAGCTATTCCCCAAGATTTAAAATATAAAGGTGAAGAGAGTGTCGTTGAAATAGGTGACAATACTGTAATCCGCGAATGTGTTACAATAAACAGAGGTACTGTTGATCGTATGAAAACTAGCATTGGTAAAAATTGCTTACTAATGGCCTACACTCATATTGCACACGATTGTATTTTAGGTGATAATATCATTTTAGCAAACAATGTAAATCTTGCTGGGCATGTTACTATCGAAGATTATGCAATCTTAGAAGGTATGGCCGCTGTAGGGCAATTCTTACGAATTGGTGCACATACATTTATTGCTGGTGGTACTTTGGTTCGAAAAAATGTTCCTCCATATACGAAAGCTGCTAGAGAACCTATTTCTTATGTAGGTATAAATTCAGTTGGCTTACGTCGTAGAGGTTTTACTGATGAACAAATTCGTCAGATCGAAGATATTTATAGAATATTATACGTTAAAGGTCATTCCATTTCGAATGCGCTTCCAATTATAGAAGCTGAAATCTCGGATAGTCCAATAAAAGCAGGCATCTTAGATTTCATTCATTCTTCTACAAATGGAATCATGAAGGGTTACTCTAGAGATTAATGCACATTTCACTTCATAAAATCGGTAAGAAATTTAATCGTGAATGGATATTTAGGAATATCGATTTTGAAATTCCTTCTGGTACTCGAATTGCCATACTCGGCTCAAATGGTTCCGGAAAATCAACTTTACTTCAAGTACTATCTGGTATACTAAGTCCATCAGAAGGCTCCACAGAATATCTTATCAATGAAACAATAGTTCCTATCGAAGAAGTATTTCAATATTTTACAATTGCTTCGCCCTATTTAGAGTTAGTAGAAGAAATGACGCTTATAGAAATGATTGAATTTCATTTCTCCTTTAAAGGCCGACTTCAAGAATTAAGCAATACGGAAATTATAAATTTATTGGGATTAGAAAAATCGACTCACAAAGAAATTCGACATTTTTCTTCTGGAATGAAACAACGTTTAAAACTAGCCCTTGCAGTTTTATCAGATGTGCAATGTATTTTATTAGATGAACCGTGTTCAAACTTAGATAAACAAAGCATCTCGTGGTATCAGAATTTATTAAATACCTACGTTGCCAATCGTACTTTAATTATATGCTCTAACCAAGAGTATGAATATGAAATTTGTGATAAATCACTATCGATAATGGATTATAAGTCAGTATAAAAGACTATAATTATTATCTTTGCACTCTTTAATAATATAAAAACAAACTTATGGCAAAAGCATCCGAAGTAAAAAGTGGAAATGTGTTGCGTTTCAATGGTGACTTAGTTACTGTAGAAGAATTTATTCACCGTACACCAGGAAACTTACGTGCTTTCTATCAAGCAAGAATGCGTAACGTTAAATCTGGTAAAATTGTTGAATACCGTTTCCGTACAGACGAAGAAGTAACAATTTGCAGAGTAGAAACTAAAGACTATCAGTATTTATATGATGATGGAGATTTCTTTGTTGTAATGGACAATGAAACTTTCGAGCAATTCAATATTCCTAAATTCTTATTTGGGAACTCAGCAAAATTTGTTGCTGAAGGAATGAATTTAATTATTGCTTTTGAAAGTGATGAACCTATTTTAGCTTCAGCACCTTCACATGTTGAATTAGAAGTTACTTATACTGAACCTGCAGTAAAAGGTGATACTGCTACTAACGTAACGAAATCTGCTACCGTTTCTAATGGTGTAGAAATTCGTGTTCCTTTATTTATAAATGAAGGTGATAAAGTTAAAGTTGATACTCGTACTGGTGATTACGTTGAACGCGTAAAACAATAACACTAATATGTTAACGTGTTAATGGGATAATATGTTAATGTTTTATATAAATAGAAGTTTATAGGAAACATTAACATTTATTTAGAATGTCCAGAGTTTTGAAGGACTAATGGCATAGTTTAATTTTACATCGTGTTCTTCGATGTCTTCTATTTTTTCTATCGGCTCAAAATAACACAATCCAATTTTTATAACATCCTCTCTGCACTCTGTTAAGAAGCGATCGTAAAACCCTTTTCCATATCCAACACGATATCCATTTTTATCAAACGTAAGTAATGGACATATGACCATATCAATTTCATTGTAAGGAACAATTGTTCCATCAACGGGTTCCATAATTCCATAATTATTCTCCGCTAAAATTGTATTATCATCACAGATGATATTTTGCATTTCAAAAGTTTTGAAATTACTACGTGGAATAACGATGGTTACATGAGGTGCAATTAATCTTAAAAAATGAATAATAGGAAATGTGTCGATTTCGTTTTTTTGCTTTATTGGTAAATAAATATGAACAGTTTTGATTTTAGAAAAATCATAATTTCCCATTTGATCAATCACGCTTTGAAGTAAAGCACATTTGTTTTCGTCGCTTAACATTTCGCGTTTCTCTAAAATGTTTTTGCGGATCAGTTCTTTATTCACGACTTTAGATATTTAATTGGCATTAGAATTGTTAAATTTATGAAATACAATTAGATAATCAACTCATGAAAAGAGCTTTTATTCTATTATTTATTTTGCCTTCTATGGCGTTCGCACAATTATTCAAATTGAATAACAGCAACAAACCTTCTAGTTTTAATCAATTACAAACAGAATTTGAAGAATATAGGCAACAAAATGACCTTAAAACTACTCGCGGTTGGAAGTGGTACAAGCGTTGGGAAGCTCACTATGAGCAACGCCAATCGTTACATGGTAACATGGTAGATCCTTCTGTTTTCTTTGAGGAAGCAAAAAAAATACAGGCCCAAAAGAACATAGCGAATAAAAATACTACAGGTAATTGGACACCTTTTGGTCCATCGGAGTTACCTCCTTCCATAGATCAAATTACTTCACACGGTATGGGTAGAATAAACTGTATGGCATTTCATCCTACAGATTCGGCCACCATATTTGCAGGCGTTGCTCAAGGTGGTGTTTGGAAATCAACCAACTCTGGTCAATCATGGACACCCTTAACCGATCAGTTACCAATTATTAGAATTAGTGATATTGCTATCGACCCTAACAATCCGAATACCATGTACATTTCTGTAGGTGATTATGGATACTTGGGAATTTCACTTCAATCAGATGGACGTAAACGTCATACTCATTATGGAATTGGCGTATACAAAACTACTGATGGTGGTACTACTTGGTCGCAAACTGGATTAAGTTTATCCTTAAATCAATTCGACGAATCTTTGATACGTAGAGTTATTGTTAATCCTGCAAACTCATCTGAGCTTGTTGCTGTTGGCATTGCTGGTATTTGGAAATCTTACGATGCTGGTACCACATGGACGAAAAAGAAAAATGATATCATTTGGGATTTAGAAAGTAACCCAATGAATGCCAAAACACTTTACGCAAGTACAGGTTTTATTAATTCATTAAATCAAGGTGATGCAGGTATTTTAAAATCAACCAATTTTGGTGAAACATGGACTTTGTTAACCACAGGCATTCCTACTAAAACAGCACAACGTGTAGAGCTTACCGTTTCTCGCGTGGATACAAATTATATCTATGCGATTACCTGCGGATTAGATCGCGGTTTTGAAGGATTTTATAGAAGCACAAATTCTGGAACTACTTGGACAAAAAGATATAGCGGTTCTACTGGTTTAAATATTTTAGGTTGGGATAATAGTTCTGGTGGTGGTGGACAAGGCACCTACGATTTAGCAATTGTTGCTGATGCTGTTTCTCGTGATAAAGTTTATATCGGTGGTATTAATATGTGGGGAACAGATGATGGTGGTGCAACTTGGGATGGAATGTCATATTGGTTGCCTTACTACGGAGAATATTTACATGCAGATCAACACCAATTTAAATACAACCCACTTACAAATGCATATTATGTTTCTAACGATGGTGGGCTATATCGCACCAACAATCCAATCATCGGTTCTTGGGATGATGCGAACTCAGTACCGAATTATACTTGGCCTACACATTGGCGTTTCTTAGGAAGTGGAATGCAAATTTCTTCATTCTATCGTTTAGGTTTACGTGAACGTTTTGGAGATGTGATTACTGGCGCACAAGATAATTCAACATTTTATCGCTCCAACAACCAATGGGTTAATATGATTGGCGGTGATGGTATGGATTGTGCATTACATCCTACCGATACCAATATTCTATATGGTTCCGCACAGTATGGTTATTTAGTTCAATCTTTTGATGGGGGACAAACATTTGGTTCATTAAATGTAGGCAATGGTGAAAATGGTGAGTGGACTACTCCATTTAAGTTAGACCCTAATGCTCCGGAAGTGATTTATGCAGGTTATGAAAACATGCATGTTTCTTTGGATGAAGGATTCTCTTTCACTCCAATTTCTAATTTCCCTAAAATGCAAAATGGTGCAGGTGCTACCATCTCTACTTTTGATTTTGGTATTTCTGATCCAAGCTATGTTTATGTTGCAAAACGAATTGTTCATCAACAAAACGAATCGATGAAATTTTATGTGACTAGTAACTCTGGTATTGCTTGGACAAATCGCACTGCTGGTTTACCCGACTCTATGTATTGCACTTCAATAACAGTAAGCGATGTGAACCCTCAAATTGCTTGGGCGTGCTTCAGCGGTTTTGCTGCTGGTGCTAAAGTGTATAAAACAATTGATGCTGGTGCTACTTGGACAAACATCTCCATGAACTTACCGAATATCCCAGTAAACGTTGTTGTTCATCAACATGGCTCAGCAAAAAATATATTATATATCGGAACTGATGCTGGTGTATATTATACGTATGATAGCCTTGGATCGTGGTTGCTCTATAGCACCATGCTTCCGAACGTAATTGTGAGTGATTTAGAAATTCATGCCGATTCTAATAAAATTTTCGCTGCAACATTTGGTCGCGGAATATGGATGAGCGACCTAGCTCAAAATCCAACAAGCATTGGTATTAATCAGAATCCATTAGCAGCTATAGATGTCAATTTGTTCCCAAATAAAAACAATGGAGCGTTTACCATACAAGGTACAAACATTAATACAGAAAATTGTATAGTATCTATAATAAACATTCTTGGTAAAGAAGTTTATAAAGAACATGTAAAAATTACCAATCGAAAACTCTATAAATCGTATGAGATTGATTTATTACCTGGAGAGTATTTTTACAGGATTCAGAGTGGTAAGTTTTCTTCGGTGAAGAAGTTTATTGTGGAGTAAACTCATTACTTCGTAGCACGACTTCAGTCGTGCTACGAAGTAATGAGTTTACTCTATTTCCTCAAAGTAGTGTATAATCAACTGCTTCAGCAAGAACTCTTGCTCTAGTGTAGTATAAGCCGGTATAGCTTTCACTGCATTCCAATGTGGCCAACCGTCTTGGTCCAAACCTTCGAGTTCATAGAATCCCATCTCACTCATCAAACGACAAGTAGCGATGTGCATCAATTCTTCTTTTTGTCGCTTAGAAAATTTCTTTGGCCCTTGACCTAATTCTTGAACGCCAATTAAAAATAGAAATACTTTTACATCAGGTTCATCAGAATCGAAATCCTGTTGAATTTTTTCACAAAGATTTTTCCAATCTTGGTTTATCTTTTTTATATCTAGATTTAAACTCATGTTTCTTGTTATTTTATTAACCACTCATTTCAGTTAATATCGCGATAGCATGCGATACTGAAGTAACCTGATCAAATATCATTATTAAACTTGTTTTTCCTTCTTTCATTTTTACTCCTCGTGGATATTTCTGCACATAGCTTAATATCGCACGGAAAGTATCTGATTCGTAAAAACCAGAATGGGGGTTTGAAGGGAAATTCCCCCTCAATGTATTATTTTTTAAACTCAATTTTTCAAATCCAATACTCTTAGCTAACCACTGCAAACGTAATGCATTTAATAGTTCACGAACTTCTCTTGGTACCGTTCCGAAGCGATCCAGCAATTGTAATTCAAACGCTTTTAATCCCTCTTCTGTTTCTATTTTATTTAGCTCAGTGTATAAATTTAATCGCTCTGCTATATTGGTTACGTATTCATCAGGGATTAACAACTCTTGGTCGGTATCAATCTGACAAAAACTTACATGTGGTGGAGGAGGTTGATCTTTGAATAAATCTTTAAACTCGTCTTCTTTTAATTCTTGAATCGCTTCATCCAAAATTTTATGATAAAGTTCAAAACCAATCTCAGCAATAAATCCACTTTGCTCTGCACCTAATAAATTCCCAGCACCACGTATATCTAAATCGCGCATCGCTACTTGGAATCCACTTCCTAAATCAGAAAACTCTTCAATAGCACTTAAACGCTTACGCGCTTCTGGAGTTACTGCAGATAATGGTGGACTTAATAAATAGCAAAATGCTTTTTTAGTTGAACGTCCTACTCGCCCACGCATTTGGTGCATATCACTTAAACCAAAGTTCTGAGCATTATTAATAAATATAGTATTTGCATTCGAAATGTCTAATCCCGATTCGATAATAGTCGTTGCTACTAAAACATCATACTCGCCAGACATGAATTTAAGCATCACATCTTCCAAAGCATTACCATCTAACTGTCCATGTCCAATGCCAATGCGCACTCCAGGACAAATACGTTGTATTAATCCTGCCACTTGTGCAATGTCTTGTACTCTATTATGTATGAAGAATACTTGTCCACCACGCTCCACTTCAAACTCAATGGCTTCTTTAATTAACTTCTCATTAAACACGTGCAACTCGGTAGTAACCGGTTGACGATTTGGAGGAGGAGTATTAATGATGGATAAATCTCGCGCACCCATTAAGGAGAAATGTAATGTTCTTGGAATTGGTGTAGCCGTTAATGTTAAAGTATCGATGTTTGCGCGGAACTGTTTTAATTTTTCTTTTGTACTTACTCCAAATTTTTGTTCCTCATCAATAATCATTAAACCTAAGTCTTTAAACTTAACATCTTTACTTACGATTCGGTGAGTTCCAATGAGAATATCAATTTTCCCCTCAGCAGTTTTTTGTAATATTTCTTTAATTTCTTTATTAGAACGGAAGCGATTAATATACTCTACGTTACATGGAAAATCTTTTAATCGTTCTTTAAATGTTTTATAATGTTGCATTGCCAAAATTGTAGTAGGCACTAATATGGCAACTTGCTTACTATCGGTTACTGCTTTAAATGCGGCACGTACAGCCACTTCTGTTTTCCCAAATCCAACATCACCACACACCAGTCTATCCATAGGATGTGGCGATTCCATGTCTTTTTTAATATCGGCAGTTGCTTTAATTTGATCGGGAGTATCTTCCCACATAAAGGATGCCTCTAACTCCACTTGCAAATAAGTATCGGGTAGAAATTCATTGCCCATTTGAGCTTTACGTTTTGCATAGAGCTTAATCAAATCACGCGCAATGTCTTTTACTTTTTTCTTTGTGTTCTTTTTTAACTTCTCCCAAACTTCTGAACCTAACTTATGCATCTTAGGTGCAGTGCCATCTTTACCTGAGTATTTAGAAATACGATTTAATGAATTGATGTTAACATACAGCAAGTCATTATCAGCATAAACCAAACGTATTGCTTCTTGTAGCTTACCGTTTACTTCTACTTTCTCTAATCCGGCATATTTACCAATACCATGATCAATGTGCACCACAAAATCACCAGGTTTTAATTCACGCAATTCACGTAATGTTAATGCTTGTGATTTTGAATAATTTTTGTGGACTTTATATTTATAGTATCGATCAAAAATCTGATGGTCGGTATAAAATGCAAACTTTAATTGTTCATCAATAAATCCTTCTCGAATAGAAATTGGAATTGGAGTAAACGAAACTTTTTTGCGTTCGTCTTTACTGTCCTTATAAATATCATCGAAGATAGTATATAGTCGTTCTATTTGTTTCGTCTGATCGGCAAAGATGTAATTGGCAATATTTTCAGATTCGTTCTTTTTTAAATTATGAATCAACAAATTAAAATCTTTGTTGAATGAGGGTTGTGGACGAGTATTAAACAGTATACTTTCATCTGCCTTAAAATAAAATTGCTTGCCAAACTCAATACAGGCAAAGCTTTTAAGGCTTGTATTAAATTCTGATGAAGTTTGAAATACATCACTCGGATTTGAAAATTCGGGATGTATTATTAAATCTTCTTTACTTAATGTGGCAAAAATTTCTTCACCTTTTGCTTTTCCTTCATTAAACACATCATATGCAAACTGAACATCTTTAAACCAAATACTGCTACCTTGCGAAAGGTATTGTAAAAGTGATGCTTGATGATTCGCTAATTTTTGAGATTGTATATTAGGGATAATGGAGAGTTCTTGTACAGCTTCAACAGATAATTGGTTTTCAATGTCGAATGTTCGTATCGATTCAATATGATCCCCAAAAAATTCGATACGATAAGGTAGTTCATTTGAAAACGAATAAATATCCACGATGCCTCCACGAATAGAAAACTGACCAGCTTCGTAAACAAAGTCAACTCGTTCAAATTCATATTCTGTTAAGAAATCATTAATGGTATCTATAGAACAACGTTCACCACTTTTTAGTTCTAGAGTATATTCCTCTAAAGCCGATTTATCCATTACCTTTTCGGCAAGTGCTTCCGGATAAGTAACAATTATCTTCTCAAATTCTGAGGTATGCTTTAACTCATTCAATACTTCGGCACGTTGAAGCACCGCTTGCCTATCAATATTGGTAATGTCGAATGATTTTCGGAAAGATGATGGGAACAGTAATACCTTTTTATCGCTTAGGTTTTCTAAGTCATTCTGAAAGTAAACAGCTTCCTCTCGGTCGGATAAGACAATAAGTTGCCCTTGCTTTTGTACAAAATACAAAGCTAATGATACTAAGGCATCCGACGAGCCTACTAATCCTTTTAAATGTATGTGAGGATTTTTTTGAGAAGCAATTGCACGAGCTATGCTCGTAATTCTTTCGTCGGTTTTGTAAAGTTGAAATAAATCTTTAATGTTCAAAACTAAACAAAGGTAGTATTTACAAATGAGATTCTAGACCTTAGAAAGTTAACTATTTAGTATTATTCATTACTCTAATCCAGATGCCGTAAAGGATATGCGCTACGGGCATAGTTACGAGTCCAAGTAAAAAGAATAAATACGAAACTCTACCTGCAGTAGAGCTGAAAGTCATGAAGCCAGTGAAAAACATTAAGATGGAAAACAAATAAATGTTTCTAGATAATTTACCGAAACGATGTGCTTCTGTATACTCATCTTCGAGTAAATCCACTTTCGGGCTTAGTAAATAGAACACAAAGCAAGCAATTACATTCATTATCACTACCGACCAAATGCTAATAGTGTAAAATGGATTCATTGGCTTAGCCCAAACGTAATTATCTATTAGTAAAGCAATAGTTGAAAATAGGATTGATATTATAATTAATCGAATAATTACCCAGCGATGCGATTCTTTTAAGTTCATGGTGTAAATATAGGAGTTTCTAATATTCGAATAATGTTATATTTGTAACAAAATATACACTCATGAAGGCATACGTTTTCCCTGGACAAGGAGCTCAATTCGTAGGAATGGGCAAAGAACTATACGAACAGAACGCAGAAGCAAAGGCGATGTTCGAAAAGGCAAATGAAATTATCGGTTTCCGAATTACAGACTTAATGTTTGATGGAACAGATGAGGACTTAAGACAAACTAAAGTTACTCAGCCTGCTATCTTTTTACATTCGGTTATATTGGCAAAAACCATAGCCGATTTTAAACCAGAAATGGTTGCTGGACACTCATTAGGAGAGTTTTCCGCATTAGTAGCAAATGGCACTCTAGCTTTCGAAGATGCATTCCGATTAGTTATTGCCCGTGCAAATGCAATGCAAAAGGCTTGCGAAGTACGTCCATCTACGATGGCAGCTATTTTAGGTTTAGAAGATGAAAAAGTAGAAGAGATTTGCGCATCCATTAATGAAGTGGTTGTTGCAGCGAATTATAATTGCCCAGGTCAGTTAGTGATTTCGGGTAGTATTGAAGGAGTAAACGAAGCTTGTGCGAAAATGACTGAAGCAGGAGCGAAACGAGCATTAGTATTAAATGTTGGGGGTGCTTTTCACTCTCCTTTAATGGAACCAGCTCGTGTTGAATTGGAAGCCGCTATTAAAGCAACTACTTTCAATACACCGATTTGCCCTGTATATCAAAATGTAAATGCAATGCCTACATCAGATCCAGTAACCATTCAAGCTAATCTTATTGCACAATTAACAGGTGCAGTTCGTTGGACACAAACGGTGAAAGCAATGATTGCCGATGGTGCATCATCATTCACAGAAGTTGGTCCGGGTACCGTATTACAAGGCCTCGTGAAAAAAGTTGATCGTCAGATGCCTACAGCTAGCGCATAACATGAACTATAACATTTCAGAAATTCATAAGGCCATTGAATTCATTACACCACATTTGCAATCGCATAAAGTGGTGTTGTTTGATGGCCCTATGGGTGCTGGAAAAACCACTCTTATCTCTGCTTTATGTAAATCATTAGGTTCTACCGACGATTTAAGCAGTCCTACCTTTTCTATCGTTAATGAATACCAATCGAATGTTGGTGTTATCTATCATTTCGATTTCTATAGAATAAAATCAATTGATGAAGCGTTTGATTTCGGTTTAGAAGAGTATTTGTATTCAGGAAATTATTGCTTTTTAGAATGGAGTGAAAAAGTGGAAGCCTTACTTCCAGATTCACCCTTGAAAATATCAATAGAAATAATAGACGAAGAAACTCGTCAGTTAATTATTTCTTAATGTTGCATTTTTATATTTACGTATCATGATCAAGAAAATTATTTATGCCTTTGGCATTATTATCATTTTGTTTTTTGCAGCAGCAATTACACTTCCAATTATTTACAAAGATGATATCATCGTTAAGGTGAAGTCAACGATAAATGAAAGTGTGAATGCTGAAGTAAGTTTTGGCGATTTCAATTTAAGTTTAATTCGCAGTTTCCCTAACTTATCCTTCAGCATGGAAAACCTTATGGTTATTGGTGTTGACTCGTTTAGGAATGATACCATGGCGAATATTCAAGACTTTAAAGTAGTTGTTGATTTAATGAGTGTGATTAATGGGGGTACGATAAAAATTAAATCATTAGACTTAGATCATGCAGATTTAAAATTCAAAGTTTTGCAAAGTGGTAAAGCAAATTGGGATATAGCGAAAGCGGATACCACAACTGTAACAACAACAGATACTGCTGCAAGTAATTTCAAAATTGCATTGAAGTCTTACTCTTTAAAAAATTCTAGTATTGTATATGATGATAAGTCATTAACTTTTTATACTGCATTAAAAAATGTGAACCACTCTGGTTCTGGAGATTTCACGCAAGACTTATTTACACTCTTGACTAAAACAGAAGCAGATGAATTAACTGTTGGTTACGGTGGAGTAAATTATTTGAGCAAAGTGAAAGTAGATGCTGATGCAGCTATCGACATGAACATGAAAGATTTTGTTTTTACTTTTAAAGACAATGTCATTCACTTAAATGATTTGTTAATTAATTTCGCAGGTATAGTGGCAATGCCCGATACTAATATTGATTTAGATTTAACCTTTGATGCTCAAAAATCTGAATTCAAAAACTTCCTATCTCTTGTGCCTGCGCTTTATTCAAGCTCTTTCGATAAGTTAACAGCAAACGGAAAGTTTGCATTAAAAGGATATTACAAAGGTAGAATGAACGCAGTATCGATGCCTGGTTTCGGATTAAATGTACTTGTAGAGAATGGTAATTTTAAATATCCTGATTTACCTACTGGCGTTAACAATGTTCAGTTAGCATTAAATGTAGAAGATAAAGATGGTGTGTTTGATCATACTGTTATTGATATGAAAAAGCTACACGTAGAATTCGGTACCGAACCGTTCGATGCAGTGTTGTTATTAAAGACTCCAGAGTCTGATCCAGATATTGCAACGGAAATAAAAGGCACTATTGATTTAGCTAATATTTTAAAAATAGTTCCTTTAGAAGGTACTACACTTTCAGGTATCATTAAAGCAGACATGATGGCGAAAGGGAAAATGTCGACAATCGAAAAAGGAAATTACGATAGCTTTGATGCAAAAGGAAATGTTAGCATTAGCAATTTAAAATACAGCAGTAAAGAATCGCCGCTTCCATTAAGCATTAGCAATGCAAGTTTTAATTTGAGTCCGAAAAATATTGCTATGAATGCATTCTCGGCAACTTATGGTAAAAGTGATTTTTCTGCAAATGGCACATTAGAAAATTACTTAGCCTATGCATTAAAAGGTGCACCAATAAAAGCACGATTAACATTTAATGCGAAGCTAATCGACTTAAATGAAATGATGGGTCCAGCATCAACTGAAGAAACAGAGAAAAGCACATCAGATACGATGACACTCGTTGAAATACCAGCAAACATTGACTTTGTACTGAATTCATCAATAAGCAAAGTATTATATGACAACATGGAATTAAGTGATATTGCTGGAGCTATTAGTATTAAGGATCAAAAATTAAGTTTCGATCAAGTGGGGTTGAAAATGCTAGATGGTACCGTAAAAATGGATGGATATTATACTACACAAGATATTACTAAACCTGAAGTAAAAATGAATTTTGCTATTCAGAATATGGATATACAGAAATCATTTAAAACGTTTAACACTATTCAGAAACTTGCACCAATTGCAGAAAATACTTCCGGGAAATTCAGTACTAGTTTACAGTTCAATTCTTTGATGGGTAATGATATGAGTCCGGTGTTAAGTTCAACACAAGGTGCAGGAACCTTAGAGTTGTTGGGTGCATCAGTTAAAGGTTCGCCAATGTTAATAGAGTTAGGCAATGCATTAAAATCAGATAAATTTAAAGAGTTAAACATCAAAAATACCATGTTGCAATTCACCATAGAAAATGGTAGGGTGAATGTGAAACCATTTGATTTAAATGCTGGAATTGCAACATTAAATATTGGTGGTTCAAGCGGATTGGATCAAACGATTGACTATGTGATGAAATTGAAATTGCCAAAGAATTTCTTGGGAAACAGTTCAGCATCAGTATTATCAGGTTTAACATCTAAACTAAATGCTAACGGTGCAAATTATACACCTGCAGATGCTATCAATGTAAATGCTTTGGTAGGTGGATTAATGAGCAAGCCAACAGTAAAATTAAGTATGGCCGATATGGGTGCTAATATTAAAAGTGCTGTGAAAGATGTGTTAACCACTAAAAAGAACGAAGCCGTAGCAAGAGGTAAAGAAGAAGCAAAAAAACGTGCAGATCAATTATTAGCAGCAGCACAGGTGCAAGCCGATGCTGTAAAAGCTCAAGCGCGTAAACTAGCTGATATTACTAAGCAAGAAGGATATGCTGCAGCAGATAAACTAGTATCATCGGCAAGTAACCCTGTTGCTAAAACTGTAGCTAAAAAATTAGCAGAAAAAGCGAAAAAAGAAACAGACGAAAAGTGTGCGAAAATTATTGCTGAAGGCGATAAGAAAGCTGATGATATTATGGCGAAAGCTAGAGCTGAAGCAGCAAAATTAATAGGATAATATGCTAATGTGCAAATTTTCAATGTGCCAATAAATAATAACTCAATAACTCAATAACCTTTTTATTGAACCGTAGGGCAAGTATCACCTCGTTGAAAGCGATAATCTTTTTCGCCTAGGCGGTATTTAATGGCAAGAAATAAGAATGAATATTTATCGAGGGTGTTGTTATAAGCAATGCCCTCAATTGTATTATCAAGTCCTAAATAATACCGATATCCAATTTCCATTTCCCATCTTTTCTTTAAGACTTTAGTTGTGCTTACTTGAAGAGGAATAATTGGAGTTGATGTTTTCACAGAATGAAGTATCGTATCAGTAACATCAATTGTATTATTCACAAATCCAATTCCTAATCCTGCTCGGTATTGCCAACCATACCAATCGTAAATCATGTACGAGTAATTTAGAGAGAAATCCAAAGATGATGTTAACTCAGAACTCGTCTGTTGTGCAATAATGTCGGTACTTAAACTTGAAGAATTTAAAACTGAAGATTTGTATTTACCCATGGCACGCATGGTTAAGGCTAAAGCAGGTCGGTATCCTAAAGGTTTCTCAAAACTAAATCCCCAGGCAAATCCTCGTCCGTAGGTAGTAAAGTCTTTGTTAAACACATAATTATTTGAAGTGATGCCAGCTTGAAAAGATAAGTAATAGGGTAATGATGAACGCGACTTTCCATATAAGAACTTACTAGAGTTTTTATATTGAGCATTTCCTAAAAATGGGATTAGGAACAAGAAAAGAAAAATCCATTTTTTCATTTACACTAAGTTACATAAAATGATTTGAGCTTTTCCAATATTCAAGCTATCTTCGTTCATGGCTAAATCTAAATCGGTTTTCTTTTGTCAGAGTTGTGGTTATCAAGCGGCAAAATGGTTGGGCAATTGCCCATCGTGTGGGGAGTGGAATACATTTGTAGAAGAAGTGGTAGAGAAAAATACCGCTAAACCCGATTGGAAGCAATCAACTACTTCAACACGTTCAAATAAACCTATCGCTATAGATCAGATTGAGAAAAATGCGGACGTTAGAATTAACGCTCAAGATGATGAATTAAACAGAGTACTAGGTGGTGGTATTGTTCCCGGATCTATTGTATTAATTGGTGGTGAACCTGGTATTGGAAAATCAACTTTGCTTTTGCAATTAGCGCTACAACTTAAAACTAAAAAGATATTATACATTTCTGGTGAAGAAAGTGAGCAACAAATAAAGATGCGTGCAATGCGTATGCAAAGTGCTGAATTCCCGAATTGCTTTATCCTAACCGAAACATCAACCCAAAATATATTTAAGCAAATTGAAGAATTACAACCACAAATAGTGATTGTTGATTCTATTCAAACTTTATATTCAGCACACATAGAATCAACACCAGGAAGCGTTTCACAGATTCGTGAGTGTACTGCAGAATTACTTCGCTTTGCCAAAGAAACTAATACTCCTGTTTTCTTGGTTGGTCATATTACCAAGGACGGTTCTATTGCTGGTCCGAAAATTTTAGAACACATGGTCGATACTGTACTTCAATTTGAAGGCGACAGACATCATACTTATAGAATATTACGTTCGATAAAAAACAGATTTGGATCTACGAGTGAGTTAGGAATTTATGAGATGCGTGGAAACGGATTAAGAGAAGTTTCAAACCCCTCTGAAATATTAATATCTCAACGTGATGAAGAATTAAGTGGTATCGCTATCTCGGTAACTATAGAAGGAATGCGCCCAATGTTGATTGAAGCACAAGCATTAGTAAGTGTTTCGGCATACGGTACACCTCAACGTTCGGCTACTGGGTTTGATACCCGACGAATGAATATGCTATTAGCAGTATTGGAAAAACGCTGTGGTTTTCGTTTAGGGGTGAAAGATGTGTTCTTAAATATTACTGGTGGTATAAAAGTTGAAGATCCGGCTATAGACTTAGGCGTAGTGAGTGCGATTATTTCCTCTCATGAAGACCTTGCCATCTCTAGTAAGCATTGCTTCGCAGCGGAGGTTGGCTTGTCAGGAGAAATTAGAACCGTAAACCGTATAGAACAAAGAATCTCTGAGGCCGAACGTTTAGGATTTGAAAAGATATTTGTTTCTAGGTATGCCATTAAAGGCCTAGATGTCAAGAAATACAACATCGAAATAGTTCCATTAAGCAAGTTAGAAGAGTTGTTCCAACAATTATTCGGTTAGAAATCAATTCATTCAGGCATTACTTTTTCGTTTTCGATTACCGATTTACTATATTTGCATCAAACAACAGATTATAATAAAATGAGAAAAATTTTCTTAATGTTCGCTGCCGCTACTGTATTAGCTGCATGTTCCTCAGAACCAAAACAAAGCACAAGTGCTGATTCTACAACAGTTGAAACAGCTATGGGTAAATTTGATGCTTACGGCGAAGTGATTACTCCCGATAGCGCAATTGATGCAACATTATTAGTTGCTGAAATGGGAAATGCTCCAACATACGATGCTAAAATTAAAGGTACTGTAGTTGATGTTTGCGTGAAAAAAGGATGCTGGATGTCTATTGAATTAGGTAATGGCGAAATGATGCGTGTTACTTTTAAAGACTATGGATTTTTTGTTCCAGCTGATAAAGAGAAAATGGTTGGTCAAAATGTAATTTTCCAAGGAACTGCAAAATTTGAAACGATTACAGTTGCTGATCAGAAACACTACGCAGAAGATGGCGGTGAGTCGAAAGAAGCTATTGAAGCAATTAAAGAAGATAAAAACGAATTATCATTCGAAGCAATTGGTGTTTTAGTTCCTCAAGCAGACGGTAAAAAAGCAATTTAATTATTTACAAATAGATATGTAGCCTCGAATTTATTCGGGGCTTTTTTTTGGAATTTGTAATTGGTGGCATGACTTAAGTGATGCCACCAATTACCCGCATTTATGCATGTTTTTTAAAAAAGTTGCATAAATGCAACTTTTCTCCTCTCATGCCCTCTATTCCCATCCTTTTATTACAACAACTTAAATTAATTTGATGTTTTGAATCCAAATTGGAAGATTTAAGTAATTATTTGTTCATTTTTAGCAAAACATTTTTATTCAAAACATGTCAACCATAATTGTAAATAATAAGCAATTCGAAATTTTTATAGATGCGGAGCGCGTTCAAAATAGAATAAAGGAATTAGCAGCTCAAATCGAGTTGGATTACGAGGGTAAAAAAGTTTGTTTCGTATCGGTACTAAACGGTGCACTCTATTTTACCTCCGATTTAATGTTGAACTACCCCAAGCCTTGTACCTTGCAAACCGTAAAGTGTAAATCATATGAGGGGTTAAGCAGCACTGGTAAAATTGAATTTCAGCTTCCGTTCAATGATCAAATCAACAATAAGCATGTAATTCTTTTGGAAGACATTATTGATACAGGCACAACACTCAATTTCCTCCTTGAAGAAATAAAATTATTTCATCCTACCTCAGTTAAAATATGTACGCTTCTCTTAAAACCCGATGCATTAACTCATCCCTTAAGCATTGACTACGTTGGTTTCGAAATACCGAATGCTTTTGTGCTGGGCTATGGCCTTGACTATGACGGACTAGGACGAAACTATAAAGACATCTACAAAATTATTTAACAGTTTTTTCGATAATTCGATAGTTCGGCCTTTCGACATTTCGAAAAAAAGGATACCTTTGGCCAATTTATAGCCTTCCTATTATGCCAAAAGATCAATCCATAAAATCAGTATTAATTATCGGTTCAGGTCCAATTATCATCGGACAAGCCTGCGAATTCGATTATTCTGGCTCTCAAGCTGCCTTATCTCTAAAAGAAGAAGGTATTGAAGTGTCAATTATCAACTCGAATCCAGCTACCATCATGACCGATAAGGTAATTGCTGATCATGTGTATTTGTTGCCTCTTACCTGCGAATCAATTGAGCAAATTTTACAAGAACGCAAAATTGATGCTGTAATTCCTACCATGGGTGGACAAACAGCATTGAATCTAGCAGTTGAAGCTGATGAGCGTGGAATTTGGAAGAAATATGGCGTAGTAATTAAAGGTGTGGCGATTGCTGCCATCGAAAAAACAGAAAACCGCGAGGAGTTCCGTAAATTAATGATTGAAATTGGTGTAGGTATTGCCAACTCTAGAATAGCGAACTCTTACTTAGAAGGAAAAGAAGCCGCACAAGAAATAGGATACCCACTAGTAATTCGCCCATCATATACATTGGGAGGTTACGGAGGTGGTTTCGTTCACAATAAAGATGAAATTGATGAAGCATTAAACCACGGTTTACAAGCTTCTCCAACACATGAGGTGTTAGTTGAACAAGCGGTTATTGGTTGGAAAGAATACGAATTAGAATTACTTCGTGATAATAACGATAACATCATTATCATTTGTTCTATAGAAAACTTCGACCCTATGGGTATTCATACAGGCGACTCGATTACAGTTGCTCCTGCCATGACATTATCGGATCGTTGTTATCAAGAAATGCGTAACCATGCCATCAAGATGATGCGCTCGATTGGTGATTTCGCAGGTGGATGTAATGTTCAGTTTTCTGTGAACCCAGATACCGAAGAAATTATTGCTATCGAAATTAATCCTCGTGTTTCTAGATCTTCAGCCTTAGCTTCTAAAGCAACTGGTTACCCTATCGCTAAGATTGCTGCAAAATTAGCAATCGGTTATAATCTTGATGAAATTGAAAATCAAATTACCAAAACTACTTCAGCATATTTTGAACCTACTTTAGATTATGTTATCGTAAAAATTCCTAGATGGAACTTCGATAAATTTAAAGGTGCCAACAGAACATTAGGTTTGCAAATGAAATCGGTTGGGGAAGTAATGGCTATCGGAAGAAGTTTCAACGAAGCCTTACAAAAAGCTTGTCAATCATTAGAAATAAATAGAATAGGTTTAGGCGCCGATGGTAAACAAAGTCGTAACCTAGAAGAAATAATGAAAGGCTTAGAGAACGCAAGTTGGGATCGTTTGTTCCATGTGCGTGATGCTTTAAGTTTAGGTGTGCCGATTACTTCAGTACAAAAAGCGACTAAAATTGATCGTTGGTTCTTAATGCAAATTAATGAACTAGTAAATATTGAATTAGAAGTAAAACGTTATTCATTAGCTAATATTCCTACCGATGTTTTGTTCAACGCAAAACAAAAAGGATTCTCTGATTTACAGATCGCATACTTACTAGGTGTTACCGAAGATGAAGTGTATGATAAGAGAAAATCTTTAAATATGCGTAGAGTATATAAAATGGTAGATACTTGCGCTGCGGAATTCCCAGCTCAAACTCCATATTTCTACTCAACATTTGAAGGTGAAAACGAATCAATAGTTTCTGACAAGAAAAAAATTATCGTACTAGGTTCTGGTCCGAATCGTATTGGGCAAGGTATCGAATTCGATTACTCTTGTGTACACGGATTAATGGCTGCAAAAGAATCGGGTTACGAAGCCATCATGATTAACTGTAATCCTGAAACGGTTTCTACCGACTTTAATATGGCCGATAAATTATACTTCGAGCCAGTGTTCTGGGAACATGTTCGTGAGATTATCGATTTAGAAAAACCGGAAGGTGTAATTGTTCAGTTAGGTGGACAAACTGCTTTGAAAATGGCAGAAGATTTACATCGCAACGGAATAAAAATTATTGGTACATCTTATGATAATATGGACATCGCTGAAGACCGTGGTAGATTCTCGGATCTATTGCACGATTTAGGAATTCCATATCCGAAGTATGGTGTAGCAGAAACTGCCGACGAAGCTATTAAAGTTGCCAATGAAGTTGGTTATCCTGTGTTGGTTCGTCCGAGTTATGTACTCGGAGGTCAAGGAATGAGTATCGTTATTAATGATGAAGAATTAGAGAAAGCAGTAGTAAAATTATTAAGAGACATCCCAGGTAATAGAATATTAATTGACCATTTCTTAGATAGAGCAGAAGAAGCAGAATCAGATTCGATTAGTGATGGAACAGATGTTCATATTGTTGGATTGATGGAACACATCGAGCCTGCAGGTATTCACTCTGGAGATTCGAGTGCGGTACTTCCACCATTCGACTTATCGCCAAAAGTGATTGGCTTAATGGAAGAGTATACTGTGAAATTAGC
>CAJBVG010000003.1 GCA_903958995.1 uncultured bacterium
ATGTATTACATTTCCATAAATACATAGTACTTAATACAGATTTTAAAAGCAGATTTTAATACAATTTTCTAATGATATAAATTACAATACCAACTATAAAAATTAGAATAGCAGCTTTGTTAATAAAGTGCATTGCTTTTAAATTGAAATTTGTTGGTCTGTTTGGATCTTCCTTGCGAAAGAAATAAGCGAATACTTGTTTCATAATTATTTAATTAAGCTGATAAATCTTTACCGATATCTTTTCTAAAATATTTTCCTTCGTATTGTATTTGTGCAGCATATTCATTAGATCTTCTTAATGCTTCATGCTTATCAATATCTAAACTTGTTACAGCAATTACTCGACCGCCATTTGTAGCCACATTACCATTTTCCATTTTTGTTCCTGCATGGAATATATGCGTATACTTAATGTTGTCTAATGCTGAAATCACATCTCCTTTTTTATAATCTCCAGGGTAACCACCTGCTACAAGCATTACGGTTGCAGCGTGACGAGGGTCGATGTTAATTTTCTTTTCTGATAAACGTCCTTCGGCAACTGCAATAAATAAATCTACTAAATCATTTTCAATACGTGGCAAAACACTTTCAGTTTCAGGATCTCCCATACGAACATTGTATTCGATAACAAAGGGTTCACCATTAACATTCATCAAACCAATAAAGATAAATCCTTTATAGTCTATTTCTTCAGTAGCTAAACCTTCAACAGTTGGAATAATAATTCTCTCTTCTACTTTCTGCATGAACGTAGCATCTGCAAATGGAACAGGAGAGATAGAACCCATACCGCCTGTATTTAATCCTGTATCGCCTTCACCAATTCTTTTATAATCTTTCGCTTCAGGAAGAATTAAGTAGTGGAAATTGTCATTCAATACAAATACCGAAAGTTCAATACCACTTAAGAATTCTTCTATTACCACTTGCTGACTAGCTTCTCCGAATTTAGCTTCAGCGAGCATTAATCGAAGTTCTTCTTTCGCTTCTTCACGAGTCTCGCAAATTAATACTCCTTTACCTGCAGCTAAACCATCAGCTTTAAGCACGATTGGTAATGTATGATTCTCTAAATAAGCTAATCCTTTTTCTAATTCCTCTTTAGTAAATGTTTCATATGCCGCCGTTGGTATATTATGACGTTGCATAAATCGCTTGCTGTAATCTTTACTACCTTCTAATTGTGCACCTTCTTTTGATGGACCTATTACTGCGATATGTTCAATTTCCTCATCTTCTGCAAAAAAGTCGACGATTCCCATTACTAATGGATCTTCTGGTCCGACTACCACCATATTAATATCATTCTCTATACAGAATGTTTTAATAGCCTCAAAATCAGTTGCTGACATTGATACATTAGTTCCGTACGCCGAGGTACCGGCATTTCCAGGAGCGATAAATAATGATTCACATTCCTCGCTTTGGCTTAATTTCCAAGCAAATGCAGATTCTCTACCTCCAGAGCCTAATAATAAGATGTTCATTGAAATATAATTTTTGCCAAAGTTAAATAAAATCAAATAGCATTAACACATTAACATATTAGCTAATTAACATATTTACTAATATCTTTGTTGCTATGCCATTCTGTCAAAAGCGTTGCTTGGCAAGACTTTTGGTAAGGTGTAGTACAAAAAATATATAAAAATTCATGTCAAATTTCATTTCATCTTTTGTATCGAAGGTTTTCGGAAGTAAGTCAGATAGAGATATTAAAGAAATCGGTCCCGTTGTGGCCTTAATTAGTGCTGAATTCGAGAAATTGCAGTCAATTAGTCACGACGAGTTAAGAGCTAGAACACTAGATTTTAAAACACGCATAAAAGCACATACTTCGGGAGTTTCATCAGAAATTGCTGCCTTAAAACTTCGTATCGATCAAGAACCCGATATGGATATATCTGATAAAGTTGACATTTATGATGCGATTGATAAGTTAGGTAAGCAAGAAAACGAGTTAATTGAAGAAGTACTTAAGGAAATTCTCCCTGAAGCTTTCGCAGTGGTTAAAGAAACTGCTCGTCGCTTTTCTACACTAGAAACAATTGAAGTTACCGCAACAGATGTTGATAGAGAATTAGCAGCACATAAAGAGAATGTGGTTATCAAAGGAGATAAAGCATTTCACAATCGTACTTGGTTAGCCGCTGGCAACCCTACTACTTGGGAAATGGTTCATTATGATGTACAATTAATTGGGGGTAGTGTATTACACAGCGGTAAGATTGCGGAGATGGGAACTGGTGAGGGTAAAACCTTGGTAGCAACATTGCCCGCTTACTTAAATGCTCTTGCTGGTAAAGGTGTACACATTGTAACGGTAAATGATTACTTGGCTCGACGAGATAGTGAGTGGATGGGCCCATTGTATGAGTTCCACGGCTTAACAGTAGATTGTATAGACAAGCATCAACCGAATTCACCTGAACGTAGAAAAGCTTATCAAGCAGATATCATTTTTGGAACGAACAATGAGTTTGGTTTCGATTATTTAAGAGATAACATGGCACATAGTCCGAACGACTTAGTGCAACGTAAATTACATTTTGCAATGGTGGATGAGGTCGATTCAGTTTTGATTGACGATGCTCGTACTCCGTTAATTATATCTGGTCCGATTCCTCGTGGTGATGAACATGAATTCTACGATTTAAAACCTCGTATTGAAAAGTTAGTTAATGCGCAAAAGAATTTCATCAATACTGCATTACTAGATGCTAAGAAATTAATTGGAGATAATAAAGTTGATGATGGTGGATTAGCATTACTTCGTGCTTTTAGAGGTTTACCAAAGAGTAAAGCATTGATTAAGTTTTTGAGTGAAACAGGCATGCGCCAGATTTTAACGAAAACAGAAAATCAATACATGCAAGATCAACAACGCGAAATGCATAAGGTAGATTCGGAGTTGTATTTTGTAATAGATGAAAAAAATAATTCGATTGAATTAACAGAAAAAGGTATTGAATTAATTACTGCATCTGGTGAAGACCAAGGTTTCTTTGTACTTCCAGATGTTGGTTCTGAAATTGCAGAGATAGAAAAATCAGAATTATCTGATCAAGAAAAAATTGCTCGCAAAGATGAATTGATGCGTGACTTCTCTATTAAGTCGGAACGTATACACTCGGTTAATCAATTATTAAAAGCTTACACCTTATTCGAAAAAGATGTTGAGTATATAATTGATGGTGGTAAAATTAAAATCGTAGATGAGCAAACCGGTCGTATTATGGAAGGCCGTCGTTACTCTGACGGATTGCATCAAGCGATTGAAGCAAAAGAAAATGTGAAGGTAGAAGATGCAACACAAACGTATGCAACTATTACTCTTCAAAACTATTTCCGTATGTATCACAAACTATGTGGTATGACGGGTACTGCAACAACAGAAGCAGGTGAGTTCTGGGAAATTTACAAATTAGATGTTGTTGAAATTCCTACGAACAGACCAATTTCAAGAAAAGATAGCGAGGATAAAGTTTATAAATCTAAGCGTGAAAAATACAATGCAGTTGTAGAAGAAATTGTAGAGTTAACTACAAAAGGCCGACCAGTATTGGTGGGTACAACTTCCGTAGAGATTTCTGAATTGCTAAGTAGAATGTTGAAATTACGCGGCATTAAACACCAAGTGTTGAACGCGAAGTTACATCAACGCGAAGCAGATATTGTTGCTGAAGCAGGTAAGTCTGGAACAGTAACCATTGCAACCAACATGGCTGGTCGTGGTACCGACATTAAGTTAGGTCCAGGTGTTAAAGACGCTGGAGGTCTAGCAATTATTGGTACAGAACGTCACGAGAGTCGTCGTGTCGATCGTCAGTTACGTGGTCGTTCAGGTCGTCAAGGAGATCCAGGTTCTACTCAGTTCTTCGTTTCTTTAGAAGATGATTTGATGCGTATGTTCGGTTCTGCAAGAATCGCATCGTTAATGGATAGAATGGGATTAGAAGAAGGTGAAGTTATTCAGCATTCGATGATTACTAAGTCTATTGAACGTGCTCAGAGAAAAGTAGAAGAAAATAACTTTGGTATTCGTAAGCGTTTATTAGAGTATGATGATGTGATGAACTCACAACGTTCTGTAATTTATACGAAACGTCATAATGCATTATTCGGTGAACGTTTAGAAGTAGATATTGATAATAGCTTGATGGATTTGTGTGAAGAATTAGCTGCACAATATCAAGATGATAAAAATTACGAAGGTTTCCGTTTAGAAATGATTCGTTTGTTCTCAACCGATATCGAAATTTCTGAAAATGATTTTATGGGTGAAAAATCATCAGTAATTGCTGATAAGATTTATCATCACTTATCTAATTTCTATCTACGTAAATCAGAACGTATGGCAGAAATTGCGATGCCTGTTGTGAAAGATGTTTTTGAATCTCGTGGACAAACCATAGAAAATATAGTTGTTCCATTTACTGACGGAATGAAGCAAATTCAGATTACTACTAATTTGAAAAAAGCATACGAATCAAAAGGTAAAGAGTTAGTAAAAGCATTTGAGCGTTCGGTTAGTTTAGCGTTAATTGATGATGCTTGGAAAGAGCATTTACGTGAGATGGATGAATTAAAGCAATCAGTACAAAACGCAGTGTACGAACAAAAAGATCCATTATTAATTTACAAATTCGAATCCTTCGAGTTGTTTAAACAAATGGTATCAACCGTAAATAAAGATGTATTGAGTTTCTTGTATAAAGGAAATATTCCATCGGAAGCAAAGTCTGACGATTTACGCGAAGCTCGTACAGCACCACGTAATGATGCTAAGTTAAAGACAAGTAGAACAGATGATACTATTCGCATGCCTGACGGTTCGGTAATGCCCGGACAAGAAGATCATGTTAAAGCTCAACCAATACGTGTAGAACAGAAGATTGGTAGAAATGACCAATGCCCATGTGGTAGTGGTAAAAAATATAAAAATTGCCACGGTGCAAATGCCGAAGCATAAAACAAATGAGAATTAGTTTAGCACTCCTATTACTATTTTGTACAACGAACATTTTCGCTCAAGAGAATGGAAATGTTCGTTGGCAAATGGATGCTAAAACAGAACAATTACTGCAGAAAAAAGCAGAGCTCGACAAACAAAAACCGTCTATACAAGGATTCCGAGTTCAATTATATTACGGTGGAAATAGAGCAGAAGCTTTAGATCTTAAATCTAAATTTGCATCGCTTCATCCAGATGTAGAATCATATTTGATTTACCAACAACCTTATTTTCGTTTGCGTGCAGGAAATTTCCGTACACGCATGGAAGCTTATAAACTATTTAAAGTAGTTCAAAAAGAATTTCCATCAGTTTTTATTGTTAATGATGAAATTGCGTTTCCATAATTAGCAATTAGCAGTCACCAGTTACCAGCTATCAGTTACACTATTTCCCAAACTTCGAAGCCAACATCGCTAACTTTTCTTTCATCGATTGTTCATCTGTTTTCGCTGGAACATTTTCGTTTTTAGAATTTGTTGATGATTTTGCTTTTGGTGCACGTGGTGCTGCTTCACCTTTCATACTTAAGGAAATCCTTTTACGAGCAATATCAACTTCCAATACAGTGACCTGAACTTTTTGCGACACCTTTAATATTTTAGCAGGATCATCTATAAAAGTATTTGAAATATGAGAAACATGTACGAGCCCATCTTGGTGAACACCAATATCTACAAAGGCTCCGAACTTGGTAAGGTTAGTAACAATACCCGTGAGTTGCATGCCAATTCGTAAATCTTCCATGCTATTTACACCTTCCGAAAATTGTACCGCTTCAAATTGCTCACGTGGATCTCTACCTGGTTTAGAAAGTTCATTCATGATATCTTTCAAGGTTGGCAAACCTACTTCATCAGAGATGTAATTTTTCAAATCCAACTTCGCACGTATTTCTGTTGAACTCATTAAATCCTTAACAGAACATTTTAAATCTTTTGCCATTTGCTCAACTAAGCTATAACGCTCAGGGTGAACTGCACTTGCATCCAATGGATTTTCTGCAGTACGAATTCTTAAAAATCCTGCTGCTTGCTCAAATGCTTTATCTCCTAATCGTGCCACTTTTTTAAGCTCACTACGAGTTTTAAATGCCCCGTTGGCGTTTCTATATTCAATAATGTTTTGTGCTAGCTGTGGTCCTAATCCGGATACGTATGATAGTAATTGTTTTGATGCCGTATTCAACTCAACACCTACTGCGTTCACACTACTACTCACTACATCATCTAATGATTTTTGTAATTTATTTTGATCAACATCGTGTTGGTATTGTCCAACACCAATAGATTTCGGATCAATTTTTACCAGCTCTGCAAGTGGATCCATTAATCGACGACCAATAGATACCGCACCACGAACCGTTAAATCTAAATCTGCAAATTCTTCACGTGCAGCTTCAGATGCGGAGTAGATAGATGCTCCACTTTCATTCACCATTACCACCATCACATTCTCTAATTTCATTGCGCGCACTACACTTTCCGTTTCTCTGCCTGCCGTTCCATTACCAATGGCAATGGCTTCAATGTTATGTTTAATGCACATCTGTTTTAAGATGGCTTGTGCTTCTACTAATTTCTTTTGTGGTTCGTGAGGATAGATGTTGCCATTCTCTAATAGTTTACCTTGCTCATCTAAGCATACCACCTTACAACCAGTTCTAAATCCTGGGTCGATAGCCATTACACGCTTTTGCCCAAGTGGTGCAGCAAGTAATAACTGACGAGCATTTTCAGCGAATACACGAATAGCTTCTTCATCGGCACGTGTTTTTGTAAACACACGTGTTTCTGTTTCTATAGAAGGTGCTAATAATCTTTTGTAACCATCTTTCACTGCAGTGCGAACTTCTTCACTGCAAGCATTGTGATGCAGTACAAATTTCTTGTTTAATATTTCTACAGCTTCTTCTTCTTCAGGAGAGATTTCTAATGATAAAAATAATTCTTTCTCACCACGACGAAGAGCAAGCACTCGATGTGATGGTGCATCCTTTACAGATTCCGACCATTCGAAATAATCTTTATATTTAATTCCGTCAGCTTCTTTTCCTTTAATAACTTTCGAACGGAATAATCCTTTCTTCAAAAATAATTCACGTACTACAGCACGCGCTTCTGCATCTTCAGAAATGCGTTCTGCAATAATATCACGAGCACCTTGTAATGCTTCTTCTATGGTGTTAACACCTTTTTCTGTATCAATAAATTGTTCTGCAAGTTTTAAAGGATCATCATTGCCTTGCTCGAAGATGCTAATGGATAATGGCTCCAAGCCCTTTTCTTTCGCAACACTTGCTTTTGTTTTTCTTTTCGGACGATACGGTAAATATAAATCCTCTAATACGGTTAAACTTTCTGCAGCATCAATTTTAGATTTTAATTCATCAGTAAGTTTACCCATCTCTTCTAACGATTTCAAAATCGCATCTCTACGTTTATCTAATTCACGAAGTTGAGTAATACGATCACGTATTGTACCAACTTGTACTTCATCTAAAGTACCGGTAACTTCTTTTCTGTATCGAGAAATAAATGGAATGGTAGCACCTTCATCCAATAAGTTAATTGTTGCTTCTACCTGTTGCTCACGAACCCCTAATTCTACTGCAACTACTTTATTGTAATTAATCATTTTTATAAAACTATTGAATTACGAATATCAGAAACATCTCAGATGATTTCAACTTAGAATTGGAATAGTTTTCAACGAAATCAAAATAAAAATGGGGATACAAATTAATGTATCCCCATATAAATATCTAATATCTAAAATCTAATATCTAAATACTATTTAGATACGTACATTACCTCTTTAACCGCTTTGATAACTTTCGTTGGGTTAGGTAAGTATTCTTCAATTAATGTTGGTGCATATGGTAATGGAACGTCACCGCCCATTACTCTTAAGATAGGAGCATCTAAATAATCAAATGCATCTTTTTGTACTTTAAATGCTACCTCTGTTGCGATAGAACCTAATGGCCACGATTCTTCTACGAATACCATGCGGTTTGTTTTACGAACAGACGTTAATACAGTTGGATAATCAATTGGACGAACTGTACGTAAATCAATTACTTCTGCATTGATGCCTTCTTTAGCTAATTCTGCAGCTGCAGCCATTACTACTTTCAACATTTTACCGAAAGTTACAATCGTAACATCAGTTCCTTCTTGAACAACTTTTGCTTGTCCGATTGGAATGTAATACTCTTCTTCTGGAACAAACCCTTTATCGCCATACATTTGCTCAGACTCCATAAAAATAACTGGATCTGGATCTAGTATAGAAGATTTTAATAAACCTTTTGCATCATATGGATTTGATGGAACAACTACTTTCAATCCTGGGCAGTTTGCATACCACGATTCGAAGTTTTGTGAATGCTGTGAACTCAACATACCCGCGCTACCTGTTGGTCCACGGAATA
>CAJBVG010000004.1 GCA_903958995.1 uncultured bacterium
GATGAGCATTGGATGGTAAAAGATATGCCCTTCCCGAATTTCATTCATCAATTCGATACGTTTACAAAAACTAATTATTACGCTACTTCTTTGCTAGATCCTTACGCTGCACCATCCGATAAAAAATTATTCAATGAGGGGTGGTTTGATAAGCGTATGCCGGATTTGAATTTGAAAGATCAAGCATTAGCTAGATTCATGACCCAACAAACGTTGTGGTGGTTATACTATGCTGAGATAGATGCTATCCGTATCGATACCTATACTTATCCTGATCATGAATTTATGGTAGACTGGTATCAACGAATTAGAAAAGAATTCCCAGAAATGAGCATCTTTGGAGAAATCTGGGAACATGCAGTACCTATTCAAAGTTTTTTTGCACCAAAAAGCAAAAAGTATGATGAGGAAATGCAACATGTTTTGGACTTCCAATTCTGTTTTGCGATGGATGAATTTGTAGATCAAGATTACGGCTGGACAGAAGGTGTCTCTAAATTATATTCGAGTTTAACACAAGACTATTTATACGCAGATCCTTACCATCATGTAACATTTATCGACAATCACGACATGGATCGTTTCTTCGCTCAAATGAAAGGCGACATCCCTAAATTGAAAAATGCATTAGGTATGCTACTTACCATGCGTGGAATTCCATGTATTTTCTATGGCACGGAAGTATTAATGCAAGGGAAAGGTTCACATGGGGTAATTCGTGAAGACTTTAGTGGTGGATGGAAAGAAGATGCAATTAATAAATTCGATGAAACCAAAAGATCAACAGCTGAAAACGATGTAATCAATTACATCAAAACCATTCAAACTTGGAAAGCAAATAGTCCTGCCTTTAAAGAAGGAAAGCTAATGCAGTTTATCCCCCAAGATGGTATTTACGCATTTGCTCGTTACACTGGAAACGATGTAGCATTCATCATCTTTAATAGTAATAAAACTAAAAAAGTAATAAGCACAAATCGTTTTCAAGATATTTTAAAAGGAAAAACTTCTGGAAGGAATATTATTGATAATCGTAAGGTAGATTTAAATACGATAGAGATTGGAGCGAAAGAACTTCTTATAATCGAAGTTGCGAATTAGCGAATTTGCGAACTAGCGAATTATCGTTTAGGTAATAACACTTTACCAATTCGTAAATTCGCTAGTTTGCTAGTTCGATAGTTTGACTAATTGTCTTGCACGTACAACACCGACACGGCAGCGCTTAGCATAAATACACCTGCTATTACGATGGCATATATTGCATTGTTATTATAAATAGTTTTCACGATTGGGCCTCCGATAATACCATTCACAATCTGAGGGATGGTAATGAAGAAATTAAAAATTCCCATATACACTCCCATTTTACCTGATGGAATTTTATTAGCTAAAATGGCATATGGCATTGACAAGATTGATGCCCAAGCAAAGCCTACACCTACCATACAGAAAAGCAAATCTGTTTTACTATCTGCAAAATACATTCCGATTAATCCGACACCACCGGCAATTAATGAAATAGCATGTGTTTTCTTTTTGCCAAAGTATTTTGCAATACGTGGTAACATTAAAGCATATATTGCTGACACTCCATTATACACTCCAAAAATAATACCAGTCCAAGTTTGTGCTTCTCTAAATTTATCGCTACTTGTATCTTCTAATGATAATCCGAATACGTGATTAGCTATTGCAGGAGTTGTAAACACCCACATGCTGAATAGTGCAAACCAACTGAAAAATTGCACCAATCCTAATTGACGCATTACACTCGGCATATTTTTAAAATCCTTGAAAATATTGCTAAACTTCGAAGTTTCATCTTCTGATTTACCGTGATACTTTTCGTATTCTGCTGGTGGATATTCTTTAGAAAATATTACAGTTACTAAAATACAACAAAGGAAAACTACAGCTCCTGAGTAAAAAGAAAAAGTAACGTTATCGGCTACATAGCCTGCAGGAGCAGATGATGAAACACCAAAGAACTCATGCATAATATAAGGTAACCAAGAACCAGCTACAGCACCAATGCCAATTAAAAATGTTTGTATAGCAAATCCTAGTGTGCTTTGTTTTGATGATAAATTGTCGGCTACTAAAGCGCGGAAAGGTTCCATCGCAATATTAATACTCGCATCCATTACCATTAACATACCAGCACCAATCAACAAAGCTGATTTAGCTTGAAAAAACAAAGCTGAATTTGGAAGTAATAATAATGCAGCACAACATAAAATTGTACCAATCATAATGTAGGGCTTTCTTCTTCCAAATCTACCCCAGGTTTTATCGCTATAATAACCAATAATAGGTTGAATAATCATACCTGTTAAAGGTGCAACTAGCCAAAACCATGATAATTGTTCTACGTGAGCTCCATAGTTTTGAAGAATTCCACTTGCATTTCCATTTTGTAATGCAAATCCAAATTGTATCCCCATGAATCCGAAACTCATGCTGAAAATTTGGAGCAAGCTTAATCGTGGTCTCTCTAATAATGTCATATAAATTTATTTATAGTAAACAATGTATGAATATGGGGCAAGAGTAATCGTTCCATTTTTCAATACTTGATTTGCATTCGATTCGATTTTATATCCAGATGACAATATATTCAAATTTGCATCTGCAGTACTTACAACAATTGGATTATAATGGAAATTTATAAAGACATAAGCTTCACTATTACCATTAGTACGAGTATATGCATAGCAAATATCCTCTGCTGTAGATTTCGTTGTCATTTTAAGTTCTTTCCATGAACCTAAGTTATTATCATTAGAGAATGCTGGTACAGTATGTTTTAAATTCGTCATTCGTTTGTACCAAGCTATACGAGAAGTATTCGCCCATTCAGTAGTTTTAATTTGATCTTTTTCGAAAAAGCTTAATCTTCTATTTAACCCAGCTTCTTCACCGGTATAAATTAATGGCAAACTTTGTGGTAAAGTGTAAACCATAATACCTACTTGCTGCCAATTTTTACCATATTTTTCATCAACAGTTCCATTCCATGAATTCTCATCATGGTTAGTCAAGAAATACAGCTTGTGCATATTTGCTGGGAATTTCGCATAATTTGCACCTAATTCTTTTTTGAACTCCGCTAAACTTTTCTTTCCGTTAATAAAATCATTAGATGTACCCATAAAACTCCATCCATAGGAAGCATTAAATGCTTTGTTGAAATAAGCGTCAGGGGTTGGATTGATATCTGGATTCCATTCCATTTCCGCTAACATATAAACAGGTTTAATCGTTTCTAATTCGACACGCAATTGCTCCCAAAAATCTACTGGCACTAAAAATGCAACATCACAACGGTAGCCATCAATATCAAAATCAGATACCCAATATTTCATGGCATCAATCATTGCCGTTCTCATCTCTGGATGAGTATAATCTAGTTTAGCTACATCCGTCCAATCGTATTGAGTAGCAATTTCTCCATCCTTACCTCTAACATACCAATCAGAATGTTGCTCTAGCCATTTGTTATCCCAAGCTGAATGATTCGCTACCCAGTCTATTAGAACTTTTATACCTAATAAATGTGCTTTATCAACTAATGATTTAAAGTCTGCTTTTGTTCCATACTCAGGAGCTACATCAGTGTAATCTTTCACACTATAATAACTTCCCATTCCACCTTTTCTATTTTTTACACCAATAGGATGAATCGGCATAATCCAAATAACATCTACTCCTAATTCTTTTAATCGTGGCAACTCTTTTGCAAACGCATTGAATGTTCCTTCAGGAGTATATTGACGAATGTTCACTTCGTAAATCACTGCATTTTTAGACCATTCAGGCTGCACTAATTGTGCATTAGCCATACTACTCACCATCACTAATAAGATGAGCACTAATTTATTTATCGTTTTATTCATAGCTTATAATTTCAAAGTCGTCATTTGTTAATTGAATACTGATATCTTTTTTACCCTTAATAATTGTATGCCCGAAGTGAGCTTTTGCTGTACGTTTATCAGCAATATTGATTTTCACTATTCCAGTATTTTTAGCAAATACGATGACACTTTTTTTGCCAAAATAATTTCTTTCGTAAGCAAAGAATCCTTCTGTACAAGTTAAGGTTTTGTAATCACCATAGATTAACTCTAAGTTGTTTTTTCTTAAGTTCGCTAATACTTGAACTTTATCTCTTAGTTCTTTTTCATTTGTATTATAACCATCGAACTCCATCATTCTTCTATTATCTGGATCATTACCACCTGGCATAGCAATTTCATCTCCATAATAAACTACAGGTATCCCCGGAATTGTAAAGTTTAACGCCATCATTTGTGCAATTCTAGAATACCCTTTCGTACCTACATGTTGTATATCTCTACTCCAACCCGCAAGCTTTGTATCTTCATCAGGTTTCACAGTGCCTTCGGCAAGTGAAGTAAATCGAGGCTTATCTTGATTTCCACTAATGTTACCCATGAGATGGTGATTGCCGTAATATTTAAAACTTTCGTTGATTGTATTTTCTAAACGTTGAAATGCTTTTTTGCTACCTTCTAAATCTGTATCAAATGCAAATGCATTTACACCAGCATCGTACATGTTAAAATCAAACTGCCCATCCATCTGACCAGAATTTACATACGATCCAATTAACTCAGGACTGCCGTATGTTTCTCCGATTTGATAGAATCCAGATTTATTTTTCGAACGAACATCATTTCTAATTTTTAATGTTAGCGTTCTCCAAAATACTTCGGGAACATGTTTACTTGCATCGTGTCTAAATCCATCGATATCAAAATTTCTTACCCAATACATTACCGAGTCTGAAATTACTTCATTTACTTCTGGACGTTGAAAATCAAGTGTAGGCAAAAATGTATCGAACCAAGTTGTTAAACGGTAATCGTCCCAACGTTCTGTATTCATTGAACCATCTGGTAAGTACAATGGTGTAGCCCAATCTGGGTGTTCCTTATAAAGTGGATGATCCGTATGAATATGATGTGCTACAAAATCTAATACGAGATTCATGTTGTTAGCATGTGCATCAGATATTAACGTAGTAAAACCTTGATTCGTTCCGAATCTTTTGTCTACTAAAGAATAAGAGGTTGGCCAATAACCATGGTAAGCAGAAAATTTCGTGGTAATTTTTTTATTCCAAAATCCCCAAGCTCCATCTGGATTCTTCGCAATTGGCGATAACCAAATGGTGTTGAAACCTAAGTCTTCAAAAAATCCATCTTTGATTTTATTTTGAATTCCTTTAATGTCGCCACCTTTATAATCAGCAATTGGAACAACGCCTTCTAATGGCTTTGGATTGTTAGATGGATCACCATCACTAAAACGATCAACCATCATGAAATACATAATCTGAGTATGCATGTCGGTTCGTTCTAATAAGCCTGCTGAATTTATTACTCTACCAAATTCTAATGGTACAATTATATCATTAGAAATTTTGCCATTTCCATAGGCATAAACTCTGACATAACTTCTCTTACTATTTTTCGCTGCATCAGGTAATTGAAATTCAAACTTAGAAGTTTGTTTAACTCCTGTTACAATAAGATGATGATTCCAAAACACTAAGTAGCCTTCAATATTATCTGCTTTAATACTAACGTTAGCTCCTTCAAATTGATGTGTTGAAATACTTGGTAATGTTACTTCTGTATTCCCTACGACAATTTGAGCATTTGTGCCCCCAATTCCATTTGGAACTATTGCTGCATTGCTTGCGTTTACTTCTTTCCCGTCGGCAATTAATTTATATTGATGTTGACCAGAATTGATTTTCTTTAAATCGATGGTCCAAGATTTAGAGGGCAAACTAGTTGTTGCTGAAACACCTTTCGAAATAGGTGCCCAACTGGTGAAAGTTCCTTTTATAGCTAATGTTGATGCTGGCTCTGCTAATTGAATAACTATTTGAATATTTTGTTTGTCTGAACCAAATGTTGGGATATCATAATAATCGGCTCCGATAAAAAATCGAATGCTAGAAACTTTTGCATTTGGCGTTCCTACTACAACTAATTTTGAATTAGATAAAGAAACTAATTTCAACCCATTAGGTATATGAACAGAATCAATTTTCGATTGGAATGGGAAATAGTCTGCAATAACTAGAGTACTAGTATCTACTTGTAATTGAAATGGACTAGCTAAAACTCCCCAAGCTTTTTGCGCTTCAACTTTTATCGATAAAGCGAATAAGCAAAACAAACCTATACTAAGTTTTTTATTGAACATATATTGCTTTTAAATTCAGCGAAACTTCATTGTTCGGCTCAAGCGAAATCGTTTCTCCATACACTTCACAACTTAAAGTATGTGATGCGTTAAGATTTAAAAATAATTTTTCTTTGTTTACTCGAACAGAAATAATTGCATCGCGGTAACGAACTAAGAAACTAAATCCTGACCAATGTTTTGGTAACATTGGGGCAAAACTTAAGGTATCTTTTTTAATTCGCAATCCGCCGAACCCCATTACAACCGACATCCACGTTCCGGCCATACTCGTAATGTGTAATCCTTCATGAACTTCTTTATTGTAATCATCTAAATCTAATCGCGATGTGCGTAAGTAAAGTTCGTATGCTTTCTCTTCATAGCCAAGTTTAGTCGCTTGGATGACATGTATACAAGGCGACAAAGATGATTCATGAACAGTGCGTGGTTCGTAAAAATCAAAATTTCGTTTTAACGTTTCCACATCAAAATGATCTTCAAATAAGAACATTCCTTGCAGCACATCAGCTTGCTTAATAAAGCAAGAACGAAGTATTCTATCCCACGACCAATGTTGATTAATTGGGCGTTGATTGGTTGGTAAATCAGTTGCTAAGATTTGTTCTTTGTCTAAGTAACCTTCTTGTTGTAAGAATATACCTAGATTTTCATCTGCTGGAAAAAACATATTTTCAGTAATATCTTTCCAACGAACTAATTCGTCTGCATTAAATTTTGTTTTTGTACAAAAATCGTTGTAGTACGCTTTATCAGTGTTAGATATATTCTGTATAACTTCTGCTGTATATTTCATACACCAATTAGAAATATAGTTGGTGTACCAATTATTGTTTACATTGTTTTCGTATTCATTCGGACCAGTAACACCATGCATTACGTATTGCTTTTTAGCATCCGACCAATGTATGCGTTGTGACCAAAATCTAGAAATCCCTAATAATACTTCTGCCCCACCTTCATTTAAATAAGATAAGTCGCCAGTATATAATCCATATTGAAATATGGCAAATGCTATTGCACCATTACGATGAATTTCCTCAAAAGTTATTTCCCATTCATTATGGCATTCTTCTCCATTCATGGTAACCATTGGATACAATGCAGCACCATTAGTAAATCCTAATTTCTCAGCGTTTTCAATGGCCTTGTCTAATTGATTATAACGATAACGTAAAAGCTGCTTAGAGATACTAGCATCTGATGTGCCTAAGTAAAATGGTATGCAATACGCTTCAGTATCCCAATAGGTAGAACCTCCATATTTCTCACCAGTAAATCCTTTCGGACCAATATTTAAACGAGGGTCTCTTCCTGAATAAGTTTGATGTAACTGGAAAATATTAAAACGAATTCCTTGTTGTGCAGCAATATCGCCATCAATAGTAATATCGGCATTCTCCCAAAGTGAAGCCCAAGAATTAGTATGACGAGTTTTTAGCTTATCGTAACCAAGCTCTCTGGCTTTTTGTAAATTATTTTGACAAGCAGATTCTAGCGATGCATTATCATAATACATATTCGATACAATACTTACGTATTTCTCCATGCAATATGTTTTCCCTTGCTCTGCTTTTAATTTCCAATGGGCGGAAACATTCCAATCGCTGTTAGAATATTGAGCAGCGTTTTGTTCATTTTTGTCAATAAACATTTTTACAAAGAAACCTTCGCAAACTTCAAAGTGTAGTTTATTTGTCTTGCTTGTTAACCAAGCTGAGTTATCATCATTTTTTTCAGAAACTCTACTCCAAAATATTTCGTCGTAATTAGAGTCGGTATTTTTTACGTGCGCATCAATTCCGGACGACCAATTAATATCTGCTGATGCATGAGCTGTAATACTATAGCGAATACAAGCTATTTCGTCATCCTCCTTACTCATAAAACGTTCTACAGAAACTGTAAACTTTTTATTGGTAGAAGTGGTATAATCAAATGAACGTTGCAGCAAACCTGTTTTCATATCAAGCACACGCTTAAAGTTTGCGGGTGCGTGTTTAAATAAATCAACAGATTCTCCATCAATTTCAATATTCATTTTAATCCAATTCGGACTGTTTAATACTTTAGCGAAATATTCGGGGTATCCATTTTTCCACCAACCCACACGAGTTTTATCGGGGTAATACACTCCTGCTATATATGAACCTTGTAAAGTTTTTCCACTATATGTTTCCTCGAACATTGCACGTTGCCCCATCTTCCCATTCCCAATACTGAAAATACTTTCAGCTGCTTCATGCATTTCAGGATTAAATCCCTCTTCAATAATTTGCCATTCGTTATGTAAAAAATAATTCTTCATTATGCTACGGTAAAAATCTTCATTAATGTTTCGTAATTCAATTCGTTTAAATCTGGATAAACCACATCCGCTTCACTTAACACTTCTGGCTCTCCAATTCCTATAGTAAAAAACCCACCAGTTTTCGCAGCTTTTACTCCGCTAATTGCATCTTCAAAAACTATACATTCAGAAGGATCGCAATTCATTGCAGCTGCTCCTAATAAAAAAACCTCCGGATCTGGTTTTGATTTGGAGGTTTTTGTACCATCAATAATGGCATCAAAATAGTGTGTAATATTAACTCGATCTAAAATTAGCTTTGCATTCTTACTAGCCGAACCAAGAGAAATCTTGATATGATTATCTTTTAAACTTTTAAGCAATTCCTTGCAATTTGGCAGTACTTCGTCTTCTGGCATCTGTGTGACTAAGTCTAGATACCAATTGTTTTTGCGTTCTTTCCAAACTTCTCGTTCCGAAGACGTTGACACAATATTTGTTTTCGCTAAAATATAATTTAATGAAGCATCTCTCGATAGCCCTTTTAGGTTCTCATTATCATGTTCAGTAAAATCAACGCCGAGTTCATTGGCTAATCGTTTCCAAGCAACAAAATGATATTTAGCAGTATCTACTAGTACACCATCTAAATCAAAAATACAGGCTTTCATTAATTACGCTAATTCTTGTTGAAATTGATATTTAATGTGGTATTCTAATAAGTTCATAATTGGCTCCTTAATAATCTTGCCAATTTTCACATTATTCTCTTTTGCTACTATCATTAATTCTTCTTGAAAATGGAATGCTACTGAACCAATGAAGTTAACAGTAATTTCTTGATAGTTCGAGAAACAACAAACGTGATATTCGAAAAATTCACGCATACCCTGCATAATAAAATTATTGATAAACGGATCTGCTTTATGACGACCAACAAATCTGGTAAAGCTTGCTAAGTATACATTAGCATTAGGCTTATTGTATACACGATCAAATATCATTTCTTTTGTTAACCCGAATTCCTTATCAAAATCGTATGCAATTTCTTTAGGTAGTTTTTTATACAAATATGCAGCAATAAGCTTTTTGCCTAAATAAGATCCCGATGCTTCATCACCTAGTATATAGGCCAATGCAGGAACCACTTCTGTAATGGTAGTACCATCATACATACAAGAGTTCGAACCTGTGCCAATGATACAAGTAATGTTAGTTTCACCATCGAATGTAGAATAAGCAGCTGCCTTTAGATCGTGATCAACAAATACTTTTGCATTGGTAAACGCTTTTTCTAAAGCTTTTTTAACAATGTTATTTAAGTCTTTATTTTCACAACCTGCACCGTAGAAATAAACACGTTCTACTTTTACTGCGATATGCCCTAGATCTTTATGTGAGGTTACATTCTCATAAATAAAATCAGTACTGTGAAAAAAAGGATTATAACCCATGGTTTTATATAAATCCATGTAATTACCAGATTGGTCTACTAATAACCAATCACATTTTGTTGAACCACTCTCCGCAATTAAATACATCTTATGAATATTAATTATATAATTTTTTCTTATGTTTACTTTATTGTAAGTCACATTTCTGCCTCGCAATTTAATAGTAATTGTACAAATTACAATAAGTATTTCTTTTGAAGAAAAAAAAATGAAAAATAAGCAGTCATACTTTCAAAATTACGTATCAGTCGATTGTGTTGTACTCGGATATGATGAAGTGGAAAATCGCCTACAAGCACTCCTAATTAAACAGAAAAACCCTCATAAACAGAACGTTGATAGTTTTAAATCCCAATATGCATTACCTGGTGATTTAATAAAGGAAGACGAAAGTTTGGATGATGCGGCGATCAGAGTACTTAATGAATTAACACATATTAAAGGGCTTTATTTACAGCAATTCTTCACTTTTGGCCACCCAGAGCGTGTAGCAGACCCAAAAGATGCTGAATGGTTGAAAGGTTACCGTAAGGACCCAAATGCAAGAGTAATTACAATTGCCTATTTGGCATTAGTAAGAATTGACCATATTAATCCTCAAGCAGGTTCTTTCGCTGAAAATACCATCTGGAGAAGCATTAAAAAAATTCCAAAATTAGCATTCGACCATAATGTAATTTTAAATAAAGCACTAGAAATCATTAAAGAACATCCAGAACATCATATTATGGGCCGTGAACTTTTACCCCCTAAGTTTACGTTGAGCCAATTACAGAATCTTTATGAAGCCATGTCTAATGTGCAATTGGATAAGCGAAATTTCCGTAAATCAATAAAAACAGCTGATTATCTAATTCCTTTAGATGAAAAGCAAACAGGCGTTTTACATAAGCCTGCTCAATTTTTCTCCTTTAAAAAAGCTAAGAAATAATGAAGATTGACGATATCGAAGAATTACATAAAAACCCAGCTCTTAGAGCTAAAATTGAAGAATTAGGGGTTATTAAGCATATTAAACAAGATGATATTCTTCTTCGTGAAGATTCTTACATTAATTCCATTCCTATTTTATTGAGTGGCGCGCTGAAAGTTACTCGTAAAGATTCCGACGGAAAAGAATTTTTAATCTATTATATAAAACCAGGAGAAAGCTGCGTAATGTCACTTTTAGGCAGTATGTATGCTGAAAAAAGCCATATACAAGCCATTGCCGAAGAAGATTCAGAATTACTCATTATCCCTATTTCAGCTTCTGCAGATTGGATTCGTGAATTCCCAGAATGGACAGCCTATTTCTTCAGAATATTTCAAAAACGCTTCGAAGAACTCCTTCAAGTAGTTGATTCTGTTGCTTTTCAAAAAATGGATACCCGAATTTTAAGCTTTTTGCAGAAAAAGTCTGAAATCAACCAACATAAATCAATTCAAATTACCCACCAACAAATCGCTGATGAGCTTGGTACCGTTAGAGAAGTGGTTTCTCGCATCTTAAAACAACTCGAACGAGAAGGCCAAATTCTACTCGCTCGAAATAATATTACCCTTCTGTAACATTTGCTACATTTTGTTTTCTTGAGAATAGTGATATTTGATTTAAGTTACACGTTACTTTGTTACTAGGTTATTAAGTTATTTTGATAAATAATTAAAACCTATTAACTCAATAACCCAATAACTCAATAACTCAATAACCAAATAACTTAGTAACTAAATAACATATTCAC
>CAJBVG010000005.1 GCA_903958995.1 uncultured bacterium
GGCATCTACGATTACATGATTGGATTTAAAATCCCTAAATCAAACTACATCGATTATTCAAATACCGAAGGGAACTTCTTCGAAACTCGCAACTCTTACCGAATATTAGTTTATTACCGAAGAACAGGGTATAGGTATGATGAGTTAATTGCAATTAAAGAGATAGGTAATTAAATTATTGGGGTATTAAGACATAAATAATAACCTAGTAACCTAATAACCTTGTAACACATTAGTATAATATCATAGAACCAAAAAAAACTGCATAAATAGAGGATGATAAAAGAACCTGCATATATGCGGTTGTGATAATTTAATGCTGTATCTATTTTCGCTATATGGAATCAAATGAGTTATCGGGAATAGTAATCAACAAAGCTTTTAAGGTTCATCAAGTGTTAGGACCTGGTTTGTTAGAATCAGCTTATGAGAAATGTTTGATGTATGAGCTAAGTAAAGCGGGTTTAGAAGTATCAAGGCAACAAGAAATACCTTTAATCTATGAGAGGATAAAAATCGATTGTAGTTATAGAGCAGATCTCATCGTGAATAATGAAGTGCTGATAAAACTAAAATCTGTGCCTTTTATAATTGATATTCATGTGGCACAAACATTAACGTATTTGAGGTTAAGTGGTATTAAGCTAGGGCTAATTATCAATTTCAATACGATTAATCTGAAGCAGGGAATTAAAAGGGTTATTAGATAGAAATTGTGGTAGCGAAGCTACTGTGATTTTAATCTGTGCTAGCGAAGCTACTGTGATTGCGAAGCAACTGTGATTTTAATCTGTGTTAGCGTAGCTACTGTGATTTTAATCTGTGCTAGCGAAGCTACTGTGATTGCAAAGCAACTGTGATTATTTATTCTGTGGTAGCGAAGCTACTGTGATTATTTATTCTGTGGTAGCGAAGCTACTGTGATATTAATCTGTGGTAGCGAAGCTACTGTGATTGCGAAGCAACTGTGATTTTAATCTGTGTTAGCGTAGCTACTGGGATATAAAAAATGCTTAATTATATTATCACAGTTACTGCGTAAGCAAGCTAAAATATATCACAGATACTTCGTATACACAGTTTGAAAAGTATCACAGTTACTTCTTCTCCAACAACAACTGCCTTGCTAAACGCTGATCTGCATAATTCCACGACAAGATTCCCTTTTTAGCATACTCTGAAATAAATAATCTCTTCTTGTTTTGCAAAATTTTATAAAATCCCTCAGCTGTCATGTACGCTTCTCTATTTACAATTAACTTGTTCTGCATAGCTTCAATTGCTTTAAGTTCATCTAAGCTATAATCCATATAGGGTAATGCTTTCGGCGACATATCAGCTAAGAAATCAAAATGTAAGAATGCTTTATCTGCATGTTTGAAATTATATTTCGTAATAATTACATCCCAGTTAAACAAACTCAATATTAACAATACTAAAAAGAACGAATAGCTATTTTTACGAAGTAAGTGATAATTTGATTGATGATTTTTAACTTTTAAATAGATGGTATATAATCCATAAATAACAAGTAAAAGAAAGGCAAATACACCAATACGTTTATAGGCTAGATTAAAGTAATCGATGTACCAATAATTACGAATCCCTACCGATATGCATAAGATGATATTCTGAGCTATCCACAGGTAACTTAATGTCTTTAACGTTTTTGATTTTTCGTAAAAGTTTTGATTTCTTCTAAAGTAATAAATAACAATTACTGCGGATAGTAGTATAGATAGGATAAGTAAGTAGGTGCCTTCGTGAACAAACTGTTTTAAAAACTCACCATTCCAAGTAAAATTAAACCAAACCCAATAAATATCAAACCCATTAACTAGTAATAATAATAAGTTCAATGCAACTAGCAAAAACACTCCAGATCGGAGTTCTTTCTTCAGAGATAACATAGAAATATCGTGATTATTCTGAATTCGAGTGCGCTTTATATATTCAGTAGAATTCAGTTCGGAAGGAACTATAAGTTTAAATACCGATTGAATAAATAAGAAAGAACTGAAGATTAAACCAAAAATGAATAACACTATAAAATCCTCATTAATGTATTGAAAAATATTCGGAATATATTGTATCAAAAAGGCTTCAATGGGTAGTATTAATTGATTAAACTGAGGATTAGCGTTTCTATAAATGACAATAAATATAATGATGATAAGGAGTGGGATAGTATAATATTTATACTTACCAATTAAGTTCTTATTTAGTTTGGTGTATTTTAATGAACTGATAAGTTTTAGGAATAATTGAAAAGGAGCACTTAACATAGTGTATATAGCAAAAAGCATAGCATATACACTATTCTTAACTGTTGGATAAACTAAAATCCCTATTGTTAAAATGATAAATAACAGATGTACCATAATGGCTATAGTACTGTAATTATATAAAATAGACAATAAGGTAATACCTTGAGAAATTAGAGAAAATCTTAATAGTTTATTTCCAAAATGAAGTTTCCCCGTAAAAAGCAAGGCTACAAAACAAGCTATTTCGTAAAGTGCAGCATTTAATCCTAACCATTCATGGTAGAACAACATGGAAAATAGAAGGCCTAGTGTAAATACTATTAAAATAGATTTAGAGTCTTTCATGTGCATAAGTTTGAATAAAAACTCAAAAATGGAAGATATATTATCTTATTAATGCTATTCTCATTTTTCGCAACCGTCGAACTGCTGCATATCGTATCTTTTCGTGATAAATAAAATAACCACCAATAGCGCCCAATGTACTACCAATAAGGATATCAATAAATCTTGTATAAATTAATTGGTCTATAGAAAGGTTAGCTGGATTAGCTGTTTCCGCTAGTAAAATGGTCATTGGTGTAATGAATAGTACGGCTAAAGTATAATTTCTAACAATTAGCATTTCAATAATAAACTGTAGGGTAATAATACTAAAACAGACCATTAAAGCTGAATTACTCCACGATAAAATAAACCAACACAAAGCCAATCCTAATAATGTTCCGAGAATACGATGAATGCTTCGACGCCATATGTGACGAATACTTGCACCCTGCATTACTGCTAAACAAGATACTGGTATCCAATAGGGGTTATTCATTTTAAATACTAACCCAATAAATAAAGAACCACTTATAAAACAACCAACGATAAAGGCTTCTATAAAATTGGAGTAATTATTTTTTTCAAGTTCTATTACTCTCTTCTTAACATCATATATGGTATGTATAGTAATTAACGAATAGATTAAACCCACTACACAAGCGAACATCGTACCTAATCCTATTAATCCAATTTTATTAGGTATTGTAGATAATTCAAATGGCATACAACTAGCAATACTAGCTACAAAAATAAAAAAGAAACTACCAGGGGGATTAGTTTTTAAAGTAAGTACTAACCAATGAACAGCAAGAGCGAATAGGCCAAGAGTCAATGCAGAAACAATAGGATAGAAGCTAAATATTGAACCTACAGCAAATGAAATCATAAAGCCGAAAGAGCAAATAAGTAAGCTCAACATCCGGTCTTTAATATTTGATTTAGTTGGGAAATAAAGAATAACTAATCCAGCTAAACATGATAAAATACCACTTGATAAATTATCGAAGTATAGAGAAATTAGTAAGGGGACACCTGTGCAAATAGCAGCTAAAAGTGGAAAATGCCATAAGCGTTCAGTCTTTTTTAATAGAAACAAATAGTTTATTTCTTGTTTAACAAAACGCTTATTTAACATTAGTATTTAAAATTATTTTATTCTAAACATTAAATCTGAAGTGCATGATATCGCCATCTTCAACAATATATTGTTTACCCTCTACACCAAGTTTTCCAGCATCTTTACAAGCAGCTTCTGAACCTAAAGTGGTGAAATCAATATATTTTATTACCTCTGCACGAATAAATCCTTTTTCGAAATCAGTATGAATTACACCTGCTGCTTGAGGAGCTGTCATTCCTTTAGTGATTGTCCAAGCACGAACTTCTTGAACTCCTGCTGTAAAATATGTAGCTAAGTTTAATAATGAATAAGCAGCCACAATAAGTTTACTTACACCCGATTCTGTTAAACCTAAATCATCTAAAAACATTTTACGCTCTTCAAAACTTTCTAGTTGAGCAATATCAGCTTCAATGGCTGCTGAAATGATTAATACTTGCGCATCTTCATTTTTCACAGCTTCTTTTACTTTATTAACATAATCGTTTCCAGTAAGAATTGATTTCTCATCAACATTACAAACATATAATACTGGCTTAAGAGTAAGCAACTGTAAGTCGTTGATGTGTTCTAAATCTTTCTCTTCAATATTTACTGTACGAGCAGATTTTCCTTCTAATAAAGCTTCTTTTACTAAGCTTAATATTTCGAATGCTTTCTTGGCATCTTTATCTCCAATCTTTGCTGATTTTTCTACTTTCGTAATTTTCTTTTCTACAGAATCTAAATCCTTTAATTGTAATTCCGTATCAATAATTTCTTTGTCGCGAATTGGATCTACAGAACCATCTACGTGAACTACGTTAGGGTCATCGAAACATCTCAACACATGAATAATAGCATTGGTAGTTCTTATGTTCCCTAAGAATTGATTTCCTAAGCCTTCACCTTTACTAGCACCTTTAACTAAACCAGCAATATCAACGATCTCGATAGTATTCGGTTGTACACGTTGAGGTTTTACTAACTCAGAAAGTTTCGTTAAACGTTCATCCGGTACAGTTATAACACCCACATTGGGTTCGATTGTACAAAAAGGGAAGTTTGCCGCTTGCGCCTTTGCATTCGATAAACAATTAAATAATGTTGATTTTCCAACATTCGGTAATCCTACTATTCCACACTGTAATGCCATCTTCTATAATTGTAAATTCTAAATTGTAAATTCTAAATTTTATTTGTAAATTATTGTTTTTTGAATACTTCCATGTATCCCATAATACGGTAAGCTAATTTAGCTAAGGTATATTCAGATAAAATAGAACCTTCCATTGGAGCACATTCTACGATATCAAATCCTACTACATTTTTGTTCTTGCAAGTTTCGCGAAGCAAATCTAAGGTTTCATTCCAGAATAAACCATTTGGTTCAGCTGTACCAACTGCAGGCATAATACTAGGATCAAAACCGTCTGCATCTATAGTGATGTAAACATTTTCAGTCATTTTGCCAACAATTTCATTCACCCAATTCGAATTATTTCTAATTTGGTGTGCATAAAAGGTATGAATTTTCGGATTGCGTTTAATTTCATTCGATTCTTCGATGCATTGTGCGCGTATACCGGCTTGGCATAAGTTAATGCCCATATCTTTTACTCTTGCCATTACTGAGGCGTGTGAGTAAATATTATCATGATATGATTCACGTAAGTCAGAATGAGCATCTATTTGCAATACCGTAAGGTTATCGAATTTCTTAGCATATGCTTGAACAAATCCATAGGTAACAGTATGTTCAGCACCTAAGGAAACTACTGTTTTTCCTAAATCCAATAGTTTAGTGGTTTCTCTTTCAATTAAATCAACGGCTTCCTTATCTACTATACCAGTAAAGTCTAATGCTTCTAAAGTAGCCACAGGAGCAATTCTAATGGTCTCCATATCTAATTCCTCATCATAAAACTCTACATATTGAGAGGCTTTAATAATGGCTTCTGGACCTTTAGCAGATCCCATTAAATAAGAGGAGGTGTATTCGTATGGAGCAGATTGAATTACGTACTTAGCATTTTCAAAAGAGTATAGTTCTTCTTCTTCTAATCCTAAAAAATTATGTTCTGTAGATAATACTTTCATTTTTTTAATTTTCGCAAAGATAAAAAATGAATGCAATTAACCCGTATAGTTATAATAAAAAAGCCCTGCGAGAGCAAGGCTTAATAATTTCTTAGATTTCAAAATCAATGTCTGGGCTACTAGGAGCAGCACCATTATAATCTTCATATCTGCGTTCAATTACTTCTTGATTTGATTTTATGTATTCTACTGTGTCAGTTAGACCTTCCATAAACTTCTCAAAATCTTCTTTGTAAAGGAAAATCTTATGTTTCACGAACACTCCGTCTTCCATTCTTTTCTTACTCTCGGTGATTGTAATGTAATAATCGTTACTACGAGTCGATTTCACATCAAAAAAATAAGTTCTTTTACCAGCTCTTACTTTTTTTGAATACACCTCTTCTCTGTCTTTGTTATCAAATTCTCCCATGTTTGTTTTAACTAATTATGAAGTAAATAAAAGTATTTAATTCCAAACTTCCAAACTCAAAACAAACCATTTGCCTCTAATTTAAATCACATTTCAACACTTTCTTCTTCGAGTAATTGCTTTTGGTAAAGTTCTGCATACGACTTTTTCAACGCAACTAGCTCATCATGTGTGCCTTTTTCAATTATTTTACCATTTTCCATGTAAACAATTAAATCAGCATGTTTTACCGTTGATACTCGATGTGAGATGATTATGCTCGTTCGATTTTTCATGATCGACTTTAATTGTTTGAGAATAGCTTCTTCTGTTTTAGTGTCAACAGCCGATAAAGCATCATCGAATACTAAAATCTTAGGTTCCTTAAGAATAGCCCTAGCTATTGATATACGCTGTTTTTGTCCACCAGACAAGGTTATACCTCGTTCACCTACTAAGGTATCAAAGCCTTTATCAAATTGTATAATATTATCATAAACCACTGCATTTTGAGCTGCCTGAACAATTTGTTCTTCGGTAAAATGATCAATTCCAAAAGCGATGTTGTTTCGTATTGTATCGGAGAATAAAAACACTTCTTGAGGTACTAAAGCCATCTGATTACGATAGTGATATAAAGGCAGTTTTTTCACATCTACATTATCTATAGAAATACGACCTTGATCAACATCATACATTCTAAATAATAGGTTTGCAATACTCGATTTACCCGAACCAGTTCTACCTGTTATGGCTAATGTTTTACCTACGCCGATTTCAAAACTTACATTATCTAATGCTTTAATTCCTGTTTCAGGGTAGGTAAAGCTTACGTTTTCAAATTTTATATGCCCAGATAAGGCTATTTCATCAATAGTATTATCATTAATTATACTTGGTTCCGTATGTAGATATTCGTTAATCCTTTTCTGTGATGCCGATGCACGTTGAACTAAAGAAGTGACCCAACCTACAGATGTAACAGGCCAAGTAAGCATATTGACGTACACTATAAATTCAGCAATATTACCAGCAGTAATGTTACCTGCAATAACTTCTTTACCACCCACGTAGATGGTTAAAAGTGTGCTAATGCCAATAAGTGTTAGAACAGTAGGGAAAAATACAGCCTGAACATTGACCAATCCCATTGTTTTCCTTCGGTACTCCTCGCTTTCTTCGTTGAACTTATCTTTAATTTCATTTTCACGTACATAAGCTTTTATAACACGTATACCCGAAAAGCTCTCTTGTATGGTATTAGAGAGGGTAGATAATTGAGCTTGAATCTGCTCACTTTTTGTATTGATTAAATTTTGTACAAAATAAATGGATACAAATAAGAATGGCATTGGAAGCACAGCATAAAACGTAAGCTTGGGGTTAACGCTAATCATCGTGCTGATAACCAGTATAAATAGCACTATTAAATTCAAGGTATACATTATGGCAGGACCAATATACATTCGTACTCGACCAACATCTTCAGAAACACGATTCATCAAATCACCAGTATTATTTTTTCGATAAAACGAAAGGTTTAAAAACTGATAATGATGATAAATCTCGTTTTTCATATCATATTCAATTAATCGAGAAACAACGATTATCGTTTGACGCATAAAAAACATAAAAACACCTTTAATAATAGCCACAATAAATACTATAAAGCCAAATAGGAGTACCACACTAATAAATCCTTGGTAAAATAATGCCTGACGATCAAAGTGGTGCAAATAGTTATATAAACTAATTTGTTCCTTTACTAAATCGAATGCCAATCGTATTACTTGAGCCGGAAATACTCCAAACCAATTCGATAAAGTAATGAATACCACACCCAATAGCATGCGATAACGGTACTTATAGAGGTATTTATTTAGGCTGAAGAGTTCTTTCATTCTGTTTCTTTAATACGAAAAAATACATACTTTTGTTTGCTCATTGCAAATCTATACTATAATTTAAAAGCAAATGTCAGATATTTTAGGAGAAAACTCAGTATTTAATTCAATGGCTGAGCATGATCACCAAAAGGTTGTTTATTGTTATGATAAAGCAACTGGATTAAAAGCAATCATTGCCATTCATGATACAACATTAGGTCCAGCTTTAGGTGGAACACGTATGTGGAGCTATAAATCAGAAGGAGAAGCATTAAAAGATGTTTTACGTTTATCAAGAGGAATGACCTATAAAGCTGCCATTACTGGTATTAATTTAGGTGGTGGAAAAGCAGTAATCATTGGCGATTCTAAAAAAGATAAATCAGAAGCCATGATGCGCCGTTACGGTAAATGCATCGAAAATTTAAATGGCGAATACATTACAGCTGAAGATGTAGGTACTAGTCCGAAGGACATGGAGTACATCAAAATGGAAACCGACCACGTAGCTGGTATCCCAGAATCATTAGGAGGTTTAGGCGACCCATCACCGGTAACTGCATATGGCGTTTACATGGGCATGAAAGCTTGTGCTAATCATTTGTGGGGTAACGATAGCTTATCAGGAAAAGTTGTTGCTGTGCAAGGTGTAGGACACGTAGGAGAGAAC
>CAJBVG010000006.1 GCA_903958995.1 uncultured bacterium
AAAACTTTCGAATTGTGCAGCTAAAATTAAGTAGATAATAACAAGCGCTAAAATAAATGCAAACAATACATTAGATGAACTCTCAGCAAAATCGCGTGAAGGACCTGTTAATGCTGTGGAGAAAGATTCGTTCAATACTTTTTTAGAGATACGTTCCATTTCTTCTATACCATCGCCAATTGTTTTTCCTTTTGCCAATGCAGCTGATACTGTTGCTGCTTGGTATCGATTGTAGTGAAATAATTGTGGCGGACTACTTTGTTCTTCCATGTTCACCACATTATCTAACTGCACCATTTCACCTGTTTTGTTTTTAACGTAAATCGATTTTAAATCTAATGTTTCATTACGTTTATCTCTTTCAAACTGACCGATAACTTGGTATTGTTTTCCATCAATGTTGAAATAACTAAAGCGTTGTCCGCTTAAAGCAAGTTGTAAGGTTTGTGCAATTTCGCTTACAGAGATGCCCATCCCTTTTGCTTTTTCGCGATTGATGGTGATAGTTAACTCAGGTTTATTAAATTTCAAGTTCACATCAATGGTTTGGAACACTTTACTTTTATTCGCTTCTTCTAAAAATAATGGAAGCTTTTCTTTTAGCTTTTGAAAATTAGGAGCTTGTAATACGAACTGAACAGGTAATCCACCACGCATTCCACCTGATGAAATAGTTTGTTCTTGAAAAACAAAAGCCTTTGCTTCAGGAAACGCTTTTGCGTTTTTAGTAATGTAATCTGCAATTTGTTGTTGCGTTCGTTTTCGTTCGCTTGGATCTTTTAATCCAATACGCATCATACCCGAGTTTACTGAACCCGAACCAATAAATCCTGGCGCAGTAACAGTTAAACACAAACTCTGTTCAGTAAATGAATCCATTACAAATTTCGCCATCTTCTGTACATAAGCATCCATGTATTCATACGAAGCACCTTCAGGAGCTGTCATCGAAACCCTGAACCAGTTTCGATCTTCTAATGGCGCTAACTCAGATTGGATGTTGTTTCCTACAACAAAAATCAAAATAGTACACACACCTAAAATTATCCAAGCTACCCAACGCATTTTCATAAAACGTCCTAATGATTTTTCGTAGCTGTTTACCATGCCAACAAAAAATGGTTCGGTCATCATATAGAATTTACTTTTCTTAGGCTTTTTTCTAACCATATAAGCGTTTAACATTGGAGTGAGGGTAAGCGATACAAAGGCGGAAATGAGCACGGCTCCTGCAATCACGATTCCAAACTCCCTAAATAACCGACCAACAAAACCTTGTAAAAATATTACTGGCATAAACACTGCAGCTAATGTGATGGAAGTAGATATAACAGCAAAGAAAATTTCGCGTGAACCTTTGTGTGCTGCTTCAATTGGATTCATGCCACCTTCTATTTTTTTATAAATATTTTCTGTAACAACAATACCATCATCCACCACAAGCCCCGTTGCTAAAACAATGGCGAGTAATGTAAGTACGTTAACCGAATAACCCATTAAGTACATAATAAAGAACGCACCAATCAATGAAACTGGAATATCAATAAGCGGACGAAATGCAACCAACCAATCTCTAAAAAATAAATAGATGATAAGGATTACCAAAATAACAGCGATGATTAATGTTTCCTTTACTTCTAAAATTGATTTTTTTACGAACTTGGTATTGTCTAGAGCAATTCCAATGGTGTATTCTTTTGGTAAGTCTTTTTTAATTTGTTCTAAGCGTTTGTAAAACTCATCGGCAATAGCAATGTAATTAGCTCCTGGCTGCGGGGCAATTGCCAAGCCTATCATAGGGCGACCTGATTCGCGCAAAATAGTTTCTTCGTTTTCTGGGCCAAGTTCTGCATTACCAATATCCCTTAATCTAATAGTACGCTTACCATCCGAAACAATAATCATATTATTAAAAGCTTCTTCATCTGTTAACTTACCAACTGTTTTCACAGTAAGCTCAGTGGTGTTACCAGCAAC
>CAJBVG010000007.1 GCA_903958995.1 uncultured bacterium
AAATAAATAATTCGAGAAAGAAGAAGAATAGATTTATTTTTTTTCGAATAATAGATTGGGTGAACTCAATAACTGTAGAATCGTTACTGCTTTTCTGACGAACTAACATTTTAGAATCGTGTCCGTTTTGCAACAATGCTTCATGTAAACGATTACAAGCAACAGCTGCTCCGCCTTTATTTTCTGCAGTATTGATAATTAAAATTTTCATTTTATTCGATACGCATAAATGTTCAATTGTAAATCATACATTCTGTCTTGATGTAAATTTACAAAAGGCGATTTTCTTTTATTTTCAGTTTTTATATAATAATGGAAACCTGATTCTTTCAAAATACTTAATAGTTCATTAAGCTTTTGCTCTTCAGAATAAGTACCATGATATTCTAGAAACAATGTATTTACTTTATTTAATACCTCTTTGCAATGTGGAATAACTATATTTTCAGCACCTTCAATATCCATTTTTAGAAAATCAATTTCTTTGAATGTTGATAGGTATTCAGCTAAATCCAATGAATCAACTTTTAAATCGCCCTGTCCCACACTTCCACTATCTGAACCTTCACTAGAAAAACTAACTCCATTGTTATGTATCCAAGCGGCCTTTGCAATAACTTCTGCTTTACAATTATTGGTTTTAAGATTATCAGATAATATTTTGGCAATCTCTGTATCGGCTTCAATACAATAAACCTTAGCATTTGGATAGGTAGAATGATAATATAGTGCGCTTAATCCTATATTGGATCCGCAATCAATAATAATTGGTTCTTTTTTATCCGTGTTAAACTTATACGACTGGTCAACGAATATTTCTTTGTACTGCCATATAAATGAAAGTGCATCGGGAACAATTATTTTTTGTCCAGAAATAGTAACAGTAAGACTCTTATAGCGTTTTCTATCACCATATAAGAATAGTAACTTATAGAAATTGCGATGTTCTTTAGAACTGAAAAAGTAATATAGGTTTCGGAAGCAAACCTCTAAAAATAGTCTCATATTAATGACAAAAGTAGCTTAAATATGCATATATTATAAATAATAGCAAATTCTTCTAAATTTGTCTTAAATAGAACTATGCGAAAAATTACTCATATCATTAACAAACTAGGTGTCATCGGAATACCATTTAAGGTATTATTGAGTTTATTTGCTACGTTTTGGGCTTTTGTTCGCATAGCATGGTATGAACAAAAATTCGGCTGCCGCATACATATTAAGGCACTTTTATTAGTACAAGATACTAGTCGATTCACTCTAGGCAATGGAGTTTTTATAGGAGCAAATACTGTTTTATTATGTATGGACGATCCTAAAGGAATAAAAGGGACTGCTAAACTGAGTATTGGAAATGGAACTTCTATTGGTGAAATGAATAATATTAGAGCAGGTGGCGGAAGTATTAGCATTGGTAAAAAATGTATTTTATCTCAACATATAAATATTGTTGCAGCGAATCATTTGATTAAAAAAGATCAAATGATGATTGATCAAGAATGGGACAAAGAGAAAAATTTTGTTGTAATAGGAGATGATGTTTGGATAGGCACAAATGTTTCTATTATGCCTGGTGTGAGAATAGGGAATGGTGCTGTAATTGGTGCTGGGAGTGTTGTTACTAAAGATGTGGAACCTTACGCAATTGTTGCAGGTGTTCCAGCAAAAGTTTTAAAATATAGAGAATAGTTCGTGAAGATAGTTTTTATTGTAAAATGGTATACCCCTGGGTTTGGTTATATAACCAATAGCCTTTCTCAAGAATTGTCAAACAATGGGCATGAAGTACATATATTCACAACTAAATACCAATCCTATTGGAACCATCCACAATACAAAGAAATTTACGAAAAATATCAAGGACCCAATATCTTATCTGAAGGTGATTTTAAAGACGGAGAAGTAACAGTACACCGTCTTCCTTCGTGGCGTTTTGGCAATATTATCTGGATAAATAGCATTTGGAAAAC
>CAJBVG010000008.1 GCA_903958995.1 uncultured bacterium
ATGATGATGGGATAAATGATTTTTATACTGTAAAAGGGAGTACCTTGTGTAAGGTCAAGAAAATGATTGTATTTAATCGATGGGGTAAAAAACTATTTGAAACAGATTCTATATTTCAATGGGACGGCAGAACAAATAATGAATATTGCCCTGTAGGTACTTACATAGTTTATTTAGAACTTGCAAATAAAAAACTAGTCCGCACAGTATCTCTGTTGAAATAAATACAATTAATATCGCCTGAATTAGAATTTACACTCGGATTACATATTATTCGAAATATAGAGGTAGATTAGTAGTGTAAATGAGTGTTTTAAATGCATTACCGACAAAGAAATTTCTTCAGATTTTTAATATATAGAATTGCATTATTCATATTTATCAGCATTGCTATAAATCAAAATGTGAAAGCCGACAATTGGCTTAAAGCATATGTAAACGGCGGTAAAGCAACTCGAAGCTCCGCTATGCTCCTTCTTCCAGGTGGCAATATGATCTTTGCAGGAATCTCATCTAATGGGGAATCGAATTTAATGATCACCAGCGCAGATGGTGCTATTCTAAAAGAGCAAGAATTCACAAAAACCAAAATCATCAATAAAATAATTTACACAACTGACAATAATATTTTCATTTGCGGCATAAGTGACTCTATGAATACTTATGGTACCAATATGTTTTGGATGAAACTAGACTTGAATTTGAATATCATATGGTCGCGACAATCTGAACGTTTATTCAATGACATCTGCGAATCTGGAATTCAATACTCTGATGGAACTTATTATATCGTCGGTTATGGCTCTAGAACTGGAGATAAGCTTTCTGATCGCGATGCACTAATTTATCATATTGCCGAAAATGGTGATTTGTTAGCCGCAAAAATCAGTTCTGCATTTGGAGCAGATTACTTTAACAACATTAGAGAACTCCCTGATAATTCTTTAGTCATTATTGGTTCTAAAATATGGCAAGTGGAAATGGATGTGTTTATCACGAAACTTAGTAAGGACTTAACTAACATCGTTACAAAAACATTGGGAGGACTAGATAGTGAGGGTGCTTATGATTTATTAATTGACAACGGCAATATCTATATGCTAGGCGGTACACATACATATGGCGCAGGCAGGTACGATGTATTGTTATGTAAGTTCGATATAAACCTAGCCATGCTTTCCACCAAAACTTACGGAACACCTTCTAACGAAAGTGCATACTCTATTGTAAAAATGAATGGAGGAATAAGCATCGTGGCTAATTTTGATACAACCAATGTGGCAGACAGTGCTTACGTTCCGACCAGATTGTTAATTATAAATACTGATATGGATGGAAATTACCAATCATCTGTTCTCTTAAATAAAAACAGTAGCATAAACAGCTTAAGCTCTGCTGCTGTAAGTGGAGATAATGAATTGGTCATTAATTTTACTTCTAATTCTTTTTCAAAAGGAAATATTAATTCATTAGTAGTTATTAAAACCGATAGCCTAAAATTATATTGTTGTGACTATTTCATACCGATAATAATAGAGCCTAAATCAATTACCCTTGACGGACGAAGTATTGCAGTATCCTATAATCCTGCTGGCAACTCAAATATATTAACATCAAGTGCTAGTCCAACTGGATTTAATGTTGCTAAAAAATGCAACTCCGTTAGGGATACATCATCTATTAATGCACTTGGTAATGCTACCTATTGTCTAAGAGAAAATATTAAATTTTCTGCGAATAGTTCTATTGATCCTATAAGTTCGATGTGGATATTTGGAGATACCATTGCAATGATAGATACCGCTAGAGACGAAATGAATTTTTCGTTTGATAGTGTTGGTATATTTAATGTTTATTATATCTCCTATTTTGAATGCAACTCTGACACGGATACCATAAGCATCGAAATAGTAAATAGTAAATCCTATTTAGTAGAATTAGTTAACTCTGGGAATTGCATTAATAAGCCATTAACATTTAATGTGAACTACAGTTCAAGTGCAATTGTCAAATACCATTGGGATTTCGGAATCAGTACAAGTGCAGATGACACTTCAAATTTAGAAGCACCTGACTTTACATTTACCAAGCCTGGTATCTATGTAATCCGTTTATTATCTACCACACTTTGCGGATCGAAAACAGATAGCATAACAATAAACATAGCCGAAAAGATTCCTATTGAAATTGATTACTTGGCTTCCTCCTATTGCAAAAACAGTCCGGTTTCCTTTAGTGTGAATAGTCCAAGTGTACCGATTAGTACTTCTTGGAATTTTGGTGATCCTACATCTGCAAACAATTCAACAACTGGTGAAAATGCAATGCATAGCTATGGAAAATCTGGGAGTTATATTTGTACTGTTATTTCCGACTTTGGCTGCAACTCCGATACAGATACTGTTCATGTAAATATAATTGAATACTTCCCTACGTTAACAAACATAGTGTATACTGGTGTTTGTGCGAATGAGGATTTTTTATTCGACGTAAGTAATTCAATGAGCAGCCCAAGTTATACCTGGCAAGTAGATGAGCTAGCAGGAACAATAACTTTCCCGAGTAAAACATTCACTCATCAATTTACAAAACCCGGAACTTACACTGTTAGAGTTAGCATTGACAATAATAATTGTGAAAAAGGATTAGACACTTTACTAGTAAATGTTTCTGAGTTTACACCAGCAGAAATCGAAGTGACGAATGATCCATGTTTGCAAAATTTGATTCTAAATACAAAAAATCCAAGTACAAACATATTATGGAAATTGAGCGATGGATTTACAAGTACAGAAAATATTTTATTGCATTCATTCCCGAGTTCTGGCACTTACGATGTAACACTTTATACCAATCCGAATTCTACTTGTTCAGATTCTGTAACGATAAGTATTCCATTTATAAAAGAAAATACAGCAGGTGGAATTTATATTCCTGAAGTATTTTCACCTAATGGAGATGGGAATAATGATTATTTCAGTATTGACAATACGACCAATAACCCATGCCGTTTACTCTCCTTTAAAATATTTGACCGATGGGGTAAAATTATACATAGTGTTGGGCAGAATGAACCCTTTACATGGGACGGAAAGTTTAAAGGAACAACAGTAGCTCCAGGTGCATATATCGGCTACCTAGAAACCGATGCCGGTGTTAAGTCATTTATCATCCATATTGTATACTAGCTTTTAACTTTTCTATATTTGTTTATGCAGTTTAAAATCACATCCGACTATGTTCCTACTGGCGATCAACCAGAAGCTATCCGACAATTAGTGGAAGGATTAGAGAAGAATGATCGTTATCAAACATTATTAGGTGTTACTGGATCTGGGAAAACATTTAGCATTGCAAATGTTATTAAAGAAGTACAACGACCAACATTAATATTAAGTCACAACAAAACTTTAGCAGCTCAACTATACGGAGAATTCAAACAATTCTTCCCTGAAAATTCTGTCAATTATTTTGTTTCCTATTACGATTATTATCAACCAGAAGCTTACCTCCCTACAACGAATACTTATATCGAAAAAGATTTGATGATTAATGAAGAGATTGAAAAACTTCGATTAAGAACATCATCAGCTTTGGTCTCAGGGCATAGAGATATCATTGTGGTTTCATCGGTATCCTGCATTTATGGTATGGGTAACCCAGATGACTTTACCGATAGTGTGGTGCGGTTACAAGTTGGACAAGTTGTGAGCAGAAATGCGTTTCTATTTAGATTAGTTGAATTATTATACTCACGTACTACTGCAGAATTTAAACGAGGAACTTTCCGAGTAAAAGGAGAAACAGTAGATATCTATTTGGCATACGCCGATTACGCTTTACGCATTTCATTTTTTGGAGATGAGATTGAAGAGATTAGTACCATCGAGCCGAACTCCGGTAAGACATTAGAGAAAACAGATACTGCAGCCATATACCCTGCCAATTTATATGTAGTACCAAAAGACAGGATGCAAGGTGCCATTCGAAATATTCAGGACGAATTAGTATTACGCAAAGAACAATTCGAGCACGAAAAAAGATTTTTAGAAGCGAAGCGAATAGATGAACGAGTGAATTATGATTTAGAAATGATTCGTGAATTAGGATATTGTTCCGGCATCGAAAATTATTCTCGTTTCTTTGATGGACGAAAAATGGGAGACCGTCCATTCTGTTTATTAGATTACTTCCCTGACGATTTTTTAATGGTGATTGATGAGAGCCATGTTACCATTCCACAAATACGTGCCATGTATGGTGGCGACCGTTCTAGAAAAACATCGCTTGTAGAATATGGATTCCGTTTACCATCTGCGATGGATAACAGGCCATTAAATTTTCAAGAATTTGAATCGCTTACCGGTCAAATTATTTACGTAAGTGCAACACCTGGCGATTATGAATTACAACAATCGGAAGGTGTAGTGGTAGAACAAATTATTCGCCCTACTGGATTGTTAGATCCTATTATAGAAATTCGTCCGGCTGTAAACCAAGTAGATGATTTACTGGATCAAATAGATAAGACTATTAAAAATGGATTTCGTGTATTGGTGACAACATTAACCAAACGTATGGCTGAAGAGTTGAGTAAATACTTGACGCGTTTAAATATAAAGTGTAGATATATTCACTCTGAAGTGAAAACGATGGAGCGTGTAGAGATTCTTCGAGATCTAAGATTGGGAACCTTTGATGTATTAATTGGAATCAATCTATTACGTGAAGGATTAGATTTACCTGAAGTTTCCTTAGTGGCTATATTAGATGCGGATAAAGAAGGTTTCTTAAGATCAGAGCGAGCATTAATACAAACGATAGGTAGAGCCGCAAGAAATTCGGAAGGTAAAGTAATTATGTATGCCGACACGATAACACGATCGATGCAAGTAACCATAGAGGAGACTAATCGCAGACGAGAAAAACAAATACTATACAATACGGAGCATGGCATTACTCCAACTACCGTAACAAAATCTAGAGCCGCTATTATTGAGCAGACTTCGATTATGGACTTTAAAGGAGGCGTACAGCAAGCTTATGTAGAGCGAGAAGATAATTACTTAGCTGCAGACCCGGTAGTGCCTTATATGAGCCAGACTGACTTGGAAAAAGCAATTGAGCGTGCGAAGAAGGATATGATGAAGGCGTCGAAGGACTTAGATTTCTTGTTGGCTGCGAAATTAAGGGACGAAATGTTTGCATTGGAGAACTTTTATAATGAAAAGTTTACAAAGAAAAGTTAAACAAGCTTCTTTGAAATCCGTTAATTAGTATATTTGTACACACAATTTTGTTATGATTAAATTCATTCTCATACTTATTTTAATAATCATGGTGCTTCGTTCACTATCTAGATTATTTATGCCATTTATGGTTTCGGAAATGCAGAAAAAAGCTCAACAAAGCATGAATGAGCATTACCGTCGTCAACAAGCTCAACAAAAGAAAGCAGAAGGTGAGATTCATGTTGATTTTGCTCCACCAAAACCTAAGAAAAGATTTAGTTTTACTAAAAGCAATGATGATTTTGTTGATTACGAAGAGATAAAAAAATAATCCCTTGAAACAAAAACTAGTTGTTGCTTCCAACAATAAACACAAAATCGAAGAAATAAAATTCATTCTTGCCGATCGATTTGAATTGGTTAGCATGAATGATATTGGATATACAGAAGACATTGTTGAAGATGGTGATTCGTTTATCGAAAATGCTTTAATCAAGGCGCGAACGATTCATCAAAAATACAACTGCAATTGTTTTGCAGACGATTCTGGGTTAATGATAGAGGCATTAAATGACGAACCTGGAGTTTACTCCGCACGATATGCAGGTGAGCCTACCAATCACGAAAACAATATTGACAAAGTGTTGCAAAAATTGCAAGGCATAAAAAACCGAGCAGCAAAATTTGTAACTGTAATTGCCTTGATTTTAGAAGGGGAAGAATATCTTTTTGAGGGGGAGATTAAAGGTAGTATCCGCGAAAGCAGAAGTGGAACAAATGGATTTGGGTATGATCCTATATTCGAACCAGAATTTCATCACATTACTTTTGCCGAAATGAACGAGCAAGAAAAAAGTGCCATCAGTCACCGAGCTAGAGCACTAGCCAAAATGGAGATGGCACTACCGAAATAAAAACACCCTATTTTATTTCGAATGTCACTTTTACTTGATATTCAACTTTAATGCTTTTTGTTCTGCTTTGATTTGAGTCTACGCTTCTAGTACCAGTACCATTTACAACTTGAGATTTACTGCCTTTACCTGTAAAGTCTGGATAAGTAATAGAACGGTCAATTTCTTGAATATCTAAAACTCGTCCACATTCTTCACCATAAGTTTTCAATAAAACAATTGCTTTATCTTTTGCTTTTTCAAATGCTTTGAACTGTAATTCACGAACGGTTGAATCAATATCATTGTTGTCCATCTCGTCAATATTAAACGATTCTAAAGCACGAGGGTCAACACCATCAAGAAACATATCAATACAATTTACGCTTGATAATTTCAAAAGATATAATCTTCTGTGTTCAAACTGCCCTTCTTCATTATTCGGACCATTATAAGTAATGTAACCATAGATATTGCCTACTGAAAAATCTGAAACATCACAACCAATAGTTTTAATAATCTTCTTAATGTTTGCTTCACTTTCCTTTATAGAGATAATCTTATTGTCATCAGTATATTCTTTAATGACAAAACTGGTATAGATTTCATTCGGTGCTAAGTTAGTGGTGGCATAACCAAAGACTTCCATTTTACGAATAGGGTAGTCTGATTTTAGTGTATTATCTTGTGCATTTACGTAAAATGCACTTAATAATATTATGATTATTGTGAGTGAGCGTTTCATAATATTGGGCTTTTTAGATATTCAAATATAGTTTAGGTTTGCTTACAATTCTATGACATAAGTCATCTGTCATTATTTTATCTCGAACACCACACGAACTTGGTAAGAGAGTTTTATTTTCTGTGAACCAATTCCAGAAGTCTCAGAATCGGCACTTTTATAATTAGAAATGGATTGAACTCCCACTTTATCATTATAATTTGAAGAAATCTCTTCAATTTTTACAACTCTACCACATTTTTCGCCAAAACCAGATAGAACATCAAATGCTTTTTGCTTCGCAGAACTTACTGCTAGCTTCCTTACACTTTTATAATGCACGGAAAGATCTGAATGCGTTACTTCATCAATATTGACAGATTCTAAGGCATACTTATCAATTTCTGCTATAAATGAGTTCACAACAGATAGATCACTTACTTTTAATCCATACGTTTTTCTAGACTGATAATGCCCTGCTTTGTTGTTATCCTCATAGGTCATGTACCCATAAATGTTTTGTACGGTAAAATCTTTAGGGTTGATGTGATATTTATCTAGCAATTGTTTGATAGAAGCTTCTGTTTTGTCAACATGTATTTCTTTGCCAGAAAGTTCATAGTCTTTAATAGTAAAACTGATGTGCACTTGATCCGGTTCTATTTCAGAACTAGCAGAACCGACTACTTCAATTGTTCTTTGATTGTTCTTTTCTGATTGGAATTGAGCGATAGAATTAAAACCTGAAAAAATAATAATTCCGAATAAGAGTATACGTTTCATTTACAATTTGTTGATACCAACAAATGTAGCTTAGATTATAGAAGTACAAATAACTTAAACAAGTACTATTCAGTAATTTGATATTCGATTTTACTTAAGTCTTTATTCAAAAACTTATTCTGAAAAATGATAATCACAATTACACCAATACTAATTGCCGAATCGGCAAAATTGAAGACGGGTCTAAAAAAGATGAAATCTTGACCACCCCAAAAAGGCATCCAATCTGGGTAAAACCCTTGTATTATGGGGAAATAAAACATATCGACCACACGACCGTGTAAATAGTCTGCATAACCAAATAACTTACCATAAAATACAGAGTCGATAATATTACCTAAAGCTCCTGCAAGAATTAAGCTTACACAAGTGATTAATCCGAAGTGATATTTATGTTTTACTACATAATGGAAAATATAGCCCAATCCAAATACTGCGAACACTCTAAACAAGCTCAAAGCAAGCTTACCGTAATTTCCTCCAAGTTCTAAACCGAAGGCCATTCCGTTATTTTCAGTAAAATGAATTATAAACCAATTCCCGAACACATTGTATTCTTCGCCGATATACATGTTTGTTTTGATCCAAAATTTAATTAGTTGATCAATAACTAAAACAGCGATAACGATAAGGATTGGTTTTATGTAGATTTTCATGTGTATAAAAAAAAGTATGCGATAAATATCGCATACTTTGATTGAATTGTTTAGTATTAATTCTGTTTCAATTTAGCTTCCATACTCAAGGTGGTATGGGGAACTGCTCTAAGTCTCTCTTTCGGGATTAACCTGCCAGTTTCTCTACAAACACCGTATGTTTTATTTTCAATACGAACCAAAGCTGCTTCTAATTGATCAATAAACTTACGCTGACGAGCAGCTAATTGATTTACGTGTTCTTTTTCTAATGTTGCAGAACCATCTTCTAACACTTTAAAAGTTCCCGCAGTATCATCAGTACCATTGCTATTCGGATTACTCAAAGTTTCCGTTAACAATAGAAGTTCTTCTCTTGCAGAGTTCAACTTTCTAACAATAATATCTTTAAATTCTACTAGCTCAAAATCTGAGTAGCGAGTTTTTTCAGATGTTTTAGGTGCTGCAGGCACTACAGGTTTAACTGCTACTGGCTTCGTTTCTGCTTTTTTAGCTTCCACTTTTTTGGCTTCTACTTTAGCAGAAACTGCCTTAACAATTGGCTTAGCAACTGGTTTCGCAACCGCTTTCTTAGGTGCAACTTTTGCAACAGCTTTCTTAGGTGCAACTTTCGCTACTACCTTTTTCGCTGGGACAGCTTTCTTAGGTGCTGCCTTAGCAACAACTTTCTTAGG
>CAJBVG010000009.1 GCA_903958995.1 uncultured bacterium
ACTAAAATAAATGAACTTACAGTACAAATGCATAATAAGAAAAATTAAAATTCAGTGTTTTAGCTGTTCAACTGTAATTTGCAATTTTATTAAATTAACATTAAAAAAAAAGCCTTCCCGTATGCACGAAAAGGCTCTTAAAGTATTTTATTTATTATTAAGCTTCTGCAGCAGTTTCAGTTGAAAAATCAAAAGGTACTACTGATACGTATGATTTGTTATCAGTTTTCTTTCTGAATTGAACTGTACCATCAACTAAAGCGAATAAAGTATGGTCTTTACCAATACCTACGTTTTTAGCTGGGTGATGTTTAGTACCACGTTGACGAACGATGATGTTACCTGCAATTGCAGCTTGACCACCGAAAATTTTGATACCTAAACGTTTACTATGCGACTCACGACCGTTCTTCGAACTACCGGCTCCTTTTTTATGTGCCATTTCTGTATATCTTTAAATCTGTTGAACCTTCTATTAATTAAGCAACAATACTGTTGATTTGGATTTTAGTGAAAAATTGACGGTGTCCGTTTTTCTTTTTGTATCCTTTTCTACGTTTTTTCTTGAAAACGATTACTTTGTCACCTTTTAAATGAGACAGGATAGTAGCGGTAACTTTAGAACCATCAACTATAGGAGCTCCTATAGTAACTTTTCCTCCATTATCAACTAATAACACCTTGTCAAATTCAATACTAGCGCCCTCATCTCCTTGTAATCTGTGTACAAAGATTTGTTGGTCTTTTGCAACTTTAAACTGTTGTCCAGCTATATCTACTATTGCGTACATGGTTAATTATTTTGTTTATTTATGTTATTTGGATTGCAAAAATAGCAATTTTTCTAGAAAAAGAAAAATAATATGTTAATATGCTAATGTGTTAATGTGCTAATTAAGCAAAACATTGATTTTTAGAACATTAGCAAATTGACATATTGGCTCATTAGCATATTAACATATTATCGAATTAACATATTAATTAAGTTCCCCTTCCCACTTACTCACCACTGCCGTAGCTACAGAGTTACCAATTACATTGGTGGCTGATCTGCCCATATCGAGAATAGGGTCGATTCCCATTAATAGCAATAATCCCGCTTCGGGAATGTTAAACATTGATAAAGTACCAGCAATAACCACTAATGAAGCTCTAGGTACTCCAGCTATGCCTTTACTAGTAAGCATAAGTACCAAAAGCATCGTGATTTGTTGTTGAATACTTAAATCGATCCCATATGATTGTGCGATGAATAACGAAGCAAATGTCATGTACATCATCGATCCATCGAGATTAAATGAATAGCCTAAAGGAAGTACAAAACTTACAATTTTATTGCTACAACCGAATTTTTCTAATTGTGATATCGTTTGAGGTAAAGCTGCTTCAGAACTTGAAGTGGTATAGGCCAAAATCACCGGATCGATGATATGCTTTACTAAAGAAACAATCTTCTGACGAATAACTGCAAAGCCCGCTAAGAGTATGATTCCCCATAATAATAGGAGCGAGCCATAAAATTCGAAGATAAATATGCCATAGTTCACTAAAACTCCTGCTCCTTGTTTTGCTATTACGGCAGTTAATGCTCCGTAAACTGCAAATGGGGCAAAATTCATTACATAACCTGTAACTTTTAGCATGATGTGTGAAATAGAATCTACTGCTTTAATAACACCATTTGCCTTTTCGCCAACAGCTGCTGCACCAATACCAAAGAATAAGGCAAAAACTATAATTTGAAGTATTTCATTCTTAGCCATTGCATCAAAAACACTTTTCGGAAAAACGTGCTTTACAAATTCTTTAACCGATAAAGCGGTATGCTCTAATCCAGTACTTGCATTATCTGGTGGAAGAACCAAATGCATCATTTTACCTGGTTGAAATAAATTCACCAAAATCATCCCAAGAAACAAGGAAACAAAGGTGGCCGACAAAAACCATAGCAATGTTTTACCTCCAATTCTACCTACTGCATTAATATCACCTAATTTTGCTACACCTACCACCAAGGTAGAGAACACTAATGGTGCAATGATCATCTTTACTAAATTTAAGAAGATGTCGCTCATTAATGGAACATAGTCAACAAAGCCTATTACAAAAGGACTTGTTGCATAGATATTGCAAATCCAACCCGAAATAATTCCGAGTACTAATGCGATGAAAATGTAGAGTGTTAGTTTGTTTTTCATAGTAATTTAGTTATTCCACATTTCTCTGCTAATCTTATACGAACCATTTTGTTGCTTATACCACACGTGAATGTATTTGTACGTTTGGTAACTAAGCGTATCTGTATCGCCTATCATCAATCCAACTTTAGCCTTACCAATCTCGATAAAATGATTATCGTCTCCGGAAATATCAGTAGCAGTAAAATCTATTGTTTTCATGCCATACGCAAAGGCATTGGTATACCATTCTGTTATAGCATTAATTCCTTTAGTTTCTTCTTCGCTTTCTGTAAGTAAGATAGCATCTGAAAGTAAGATCGTTTTCAAAGAATCCGTTTGCTGTTGTTGAACATGGTGTGAGTACAAACTATCCAACTGACGAACTTTTGCGACATGGGTAGGAGTTATGAATGCTTTTTCCTTATTCGGATTACATGCTGCAAGAAATAGCATCACAATAATCCCTAAAATGCTCAGTTTTTTCATCTTTGAATATCTATATAAAGCCCTAAAATAGGGAAGCATTTCCCAAATGACAAATTAATACTTCTAACATAAAAGGGAAAACTTATCTTTGCAGCATGTGGTATAATAACATTCTAGAAACCATTGGAAACACTCCTTTGGTAAAACTTAACAAATTAACAAAGGATATTCCTGCAACGGTTTTAGTTAAAATTGAAACAACTAACCCTGGCAACTCTATTAAAGACCGTATGGCTTTAAAGATGATTGAGGATGCAGAAAAAGATGGTCGCTTAAAACCAGGTGGGACTATTATCGAAGGAACTTCGGGTAATACAGGTATGGGATTAGCCATTGCTGCTGTTGTTAAGGGTTATAAATGTATTTTCACTACAACCGATAAACAATCGAAAGAAAAAGTAGATGCTTTACGTGCCTTTGGTGCTGAAGTTATTGTTTGTCCAACAAACGTAGATCCAGAAGATCCTCGTTCTTATTATTCTGTATCCACTCGATTAGTAAACGAAATACCAAATTCTTGGAAACCTAACCAATACGATAACCTCTCGAATTCTTCTGCTCACTATGAACAAACAGGTCCGGAAATTTGGGAACAAACTGAAGGGAAAATTACTCACTTAGTTGTTGGTGTTGGAACTGGAGGAACTATTTCAGGTACTGGAAGATATCTAAAAGAAAAAAATCCAAATATTAAAGTTTTGGGTATCGATACATTTGGATCGGTATTTAAAAAATATAAAGAGACGGGCATTTTCGATAAAAATGAAATTTACCCATACATCACAGAAGGTATTGGAGAGGACTTCTTACCAGAAAACGTTGATTTTAATGTAATCGATCATTTCGAAAAAGTAACGGATAAAGATGCTGCATTAATGACTCGTGAAATTCCTCGTGCAGAAGGTATCTTTGCAGGAAACTCAGCAGGGTCGGCTATCGCAGGACTATTACAAATGAAACACATGTTCAAAGAAGGAGATGTAGTTGTTGTTATTTTCCACGATCATGGAACTCGTTATTTAGGTAAAATGTTCAATGAAGATTGGTTGCGCGAACGTGGTTTCTTAGAAACTAAAAAACCTAAATTGGCTAT
>CAJBVG010000010.1 GCA_903958995.1 uncultured bacterium
ACTAATACTGCGTTTTGAAACACCCCGCCACTAAAGGCAATTTCACTAATATTTAATTCAATACTTATGTTTTTAATCATTTGTACTAATGAAAAAAATACTTTATAAGAAATATCAGAAATTGGCATTTCATTGTGTTTATCCTGAATGAGTTCGGTTAGCATAGTCTCATAATGGATGATATGATCAAAATAGGGTAGCTTGTAAAATGCTTTCGATCTATTTTTACTTTGTGCAGCCAAACTTTCTAACAGCATTGCAGCTTCTCCTTCATAAGTACTTACACCAACAATATCCAGTAAACAAGCTATAGCATCTAAAAACCTTCCCATGCTACTACTTTGTAAGGGTTGTGAGTTAAGTTGTAGCTGACTGTAATACTTCCATTCTACTTCGTTGAAATGTTTTTTAATTTCATCTTGATGGTGGGGTATTTTACTTAGTAAACTTAATGCGGAAATACGCGGTTCTTTACTCATCTTATCTCCTAATAAATGTGGAAAATATTCTAGATGTGTAATTCGATTGATTTCAGAATTATCATAAATCATAACTTCTCCGCCCCATATTTGCTCATCATCACCAAATCCTGTTCCATCCCAAATAAAACCTAATATTGGTTTTTCTGTTTCTATTTTTTTGTTTTCTAATAACACAGATGCAAAGTGTGCTTTATGATGTTGAATTTTTATGAGATCTAGACCGTTGTTCTGGGCAAATTCTTCACCAAATTTAGATATTGCATAATTAGGGTGTTTATCAACCAACACAAGTTCTGCTTTATACTTTAATAGAGTAGAAATATGTTGAAGTGTATTTCGGAAACTTTCTTGTGATTCTATTGTGCCTTGGTCGCCTAAAAACTGACTAACATACAAATGTTGATTCGATGTCAATGCAAAGCTTCCTTTTAATTCGGCACCCATGGCTAAAATATTTATATCTAAATCAACCAATGGATTTGGAAAATAATTTGGTGCTAATCCTCGACTTCTTCTAAGTATAATTTGTTGATTATTTTTCGTGAACTGAATCACACTATCATCTTGTGGAACTACAATATCTCGATCATAGGTAAGTACAAAATCTGCAACATCAAATAGTTCATCTAAAGCTTCGGAATCCTTATATATTATTGGTGATCCACTTAAGTTAGCACTTGTTGCAATTAATGGTTTATTTATTTTAGTAGATATAGATAGGAGCAAGGCATTGGATGCTAACATTACTCCAAGCTTGCTTAACTTTGGAGCAATTAATTCTGTGCACAAACCACTATCTGTTTTTGGTTTTAACTGACATAAAACAATAGGAGCAATATTACTTTCTAAGGCTTCCGCTTCTTGTTTAGTAAGAATTACATCTTTCTCTATGCTTTCTATACTTGGATATAATATTGCAAAGGGTTTAGACGGTCTATGTTTGAGTTTTCTTAAACGTGTAATGGTTTCTTTTTTAGTTGCATCACACATCAATAAATAACCACCTGTACTTTTTACTGCTAATATTTTCCCTTCGTATAAATAGTTCTGAATTCTATTTAAAATAACCTCTGGAGAGCTACTCTGACATTGATCTTTTGTTTGATACAAATGCATTGGAATTGCACAAATAGAACAAGAGTCGGTCTGACTATAATATCTTCTATTGCTAGCATCGTTATATTCATTTTGGCAAGTCGGACACATAGCATGTTCGTGCATGCTAGTATTTACACGATCATATGGTAATTTGTTGATGATAGAATAACGTGGACCACAATCGCAGCAACTGCTAAAAGAATAATGATAGCGGCTAGAATTAACATCATTAAAATCAGTTTTGCATTTTTTGCAAATACTGATATCAGGAGTTAATAATAAGGTTGGTAGACTGTCAGATTTACTTTGACTAATTTGAAAATCTGTAAAAGGTGTTAATGCTACTACCTTTATACTGTGAGATTGAATAATAGCATTAACTGGTGCTTGTAGTATAATTTTTGAATAAAAATCATTCGCTTGTTCTGAAGAGCAATACACATCAATACTTACACCTGCATTAGTATTACTAACACGGCCATTAATATCAAGAGATTTGGCTAATCGATATATAAAAGGACGAAATCCAACACCTTGAACTAAACCACTAATTTGTATGTGATAGTTCAGATTCATTTGCAGGTACTTTAGATTTTAACCAGTTATACCATGTTTCCATTCCTTCACCTGAAGTGCAACTTAGTTCGATAATTTCTAAGTTTGGATTAGTTTTTTTCGCATTTGCTTTTACCGCATCCATGTCGAATTTCACATAGGGTAAAAGATCAATTTTATTGATTACGCAAATGTTTGCTGAACTATACATATCAGGATACTTCAGCGGTTTATCATCTCCTTCTGTTACACTCATTACTACTACTCGATCTTGTTCCCCTAAATCGAACATCGCAGGACAAACTAAATTACCTACGTTTTCAATAAATAGAATACTGTTTTCTTCGAGTTTCATTCCAGGGATGGTATGAAAAATCATATCGGCATCTAAGTGACATCCTTTACCGGTATTGATTTGAGCTACTTTTGTTCCAGTTGCATGAATACGATCAGCGTCATTTGCTGTTTGTTGATCGCCTTCAATAACTGCGAAACGAAGTTCATCTTTCAAATCGGTTAGGGTACGCTCTAGAAGCGTTGTTTTGCCTGATCCTGGAGAACTCACAAGGTTCAGTGCAAATATATTTTTAGCATCGAAATATCCACGATTTCGTTGTGCCATTAAATTATTTTCATGTAGAATATCTCTTTCTACATTGATTAATTTTTTATCGTTGTGATCAGTGTCACATCCACAAGTTACGCACATAAGGGTGATTTTATTTGTGTAATTAGGTAACAATTAGTGATTTTACTTTAAGCTCTTTACCCTGAGTAATAGCTATTAAATGACTAGCACAGGAGGGGCAAGGGTCGAAAACATTAGCAATATCAAATGCAGTATCACAATCCATACAGAGTGCTTTGCCTGTAATCCGATTTACTTTTCTTACTGCACCATCTAACAAAGTGTTTTTTACACCTTGATTCCAAGCAAAATCAAAAGCATTCATTTCCACAGTACTCAATACGCCAATATCAAGTTCTATTTCATCAATTTTTTTCGCTTCGGCTTCTTTTGCATATTGTTGAGCAATTTCTAATATGCCCATTACAATAGAGAGCTCGTGCATGGTTTTACTTCGTTGCTTTTTTTCCTGCTAAGAAAAAACGTAAGCCAATATATGCAGCTACTAGTAATACTACGGAGATGCCTACATGTAATGGTTCTTTAAAATAATGAGTAATAGTGTAACCTCCATCATCACCGTGACCAGGATGAGCTAACGTTAATAATGGCATACACATAACTAGTATTACCAACACTGCGATTATTTTTTTCATAATGATTGATTTTTGATAATGTATAAAATTACCGAGAAGCGATATATATATAATATGACAAAAATCATATTCGTGTATGACAAATGTCATAACCATCAGATTCGAAAGACTGATATATTTACATAAATGTAATGCTTTATCATATAACTTATAATCAGCATGAACAAAGAAACTCCACCAAATACCCAGCCTACTTACTTAGAAGAGGCCGAAAGAAAAGGGTACTCACGCCGAGAATTTATCAATTTTGCAACCATGATGGCTGCATATCTCGGGTTACACACAACCGCAGTAGGACAAGTCCTCAATGCTTTGGAAAACAAAGCTCGAGTCCCTGTTATCTGGTTACACTTCCAAGAGTGTACTTGTTGTAGTGAAAGTTTTATACGCTCATCTCATCCTATGGTTGCCGATATTTTGTTAGATCAAATATCACTAGACTATACGGAAACATTAATGGCAGCATCTGGATTCCAAGCGGAAGAAGCGATGCGTAATACCATGACAAAATACAAAGGGGAATATGTTCTATGTGTTGAAGGTAGTGTACCTACAGCAGCAGATGGAGTATATTGTATGATAGGAGGTAAAACTTCTTTACAAATTTTAGAAGAAGCAGCAGCAGGTGCTAAAGCAGTTATTGCTTGGGGAAGTTGTGCAAGTAACGGTTGTGTACAATCAGCTAAACCTAATCCAACATCAGCTACTCCAATTCACAAATTATTAAAAAGTAATGTACCATTAATTAAAGTACCAGGTTGCCCTCCAATCGGAGAAGTAATGGCTGGTGTTATTGTTCACTTGGTTACTTACGGAAAAATTCCAGAGCTAGATCATTTAGGAAGACCAAAAGCATTCTACAGCAAACGTGTTCACGATACTTGCTATCGTCGTCCGTTCTATGATGCTGGTTTATTCGTGGAATCTTTTGATGATGAAAATGCTAAAAAAGGTTATTGTTTATATAATGTTGGATGTAAAGGTCCTTCTACTTACAACGCCTGCGGTGTAATGAAATGGAACAATGGGGTTAGTTATCCTATTCAATCAGGTCACCCATGTATTGGTTGCAGTGAAGAAAATTTCTGGGACAATGGTAGGTTGTACGATAGAGCTTCAGCATTTGCAGGTTTCGGTATTGAAGCCAATGCAGATGATATTGGTAAAGCAGCATTAGTTGCAACAGGAGTAGGTATTGCAGCACATGCAGTAGCTACAAATATTCGTAAGAAAAAGTTGATTACCGATCATGAAGATGAAGGAAAAGAAAGCGTTAAAAATTTAGATATCTAACATTAACACATATTAACTTAATTATATGTCAAAAAGAATTGTTGTTGACCCGATTACCAGAATCG
>CAJBVG010000011.1 GCA_903958995.1 uncultured bacterium
ATAATTTATGATAAACACATTTGATTATTTATTTGTAGTAGCTGGTATATCAACAAGTACATATGCATTCCCTTTCAAAAGTTTTAAATTCATTTTAAAGCGAACATTCAAAAAAATAAAATCAATTAGTATCCCTCTATTACTATTGAGTTTTACCCTCTTATTATTAGGATTAAAATCCGAAAACCAACAGGTATATAACATCATTCAGATTCTATTTTTATCCATCGGATTATTAGTAGTTGGAATACCTCACGGTGCAATTGACAACATTGTGGAAAGCGGAAATATTAACGAACGATTTAGCTTTTCATTCGTGTTCAAATATATCTCCATTGCTCTTGTTTATTTCATCCTGTGGATGATATTACCAAATATTTCTTTACTATTATTTCTTGTCTATTCTGCTTGGCATTTCGGTCAATCGGATATGCAAGAGTGGAAACCAAAACAGCAAAACAATCTGGTGAATTTTGTATGGGGCACTACACTATTAGGAATTATACTTTTAGGTCATGTTTCCGAAACAAACAACATCATTTCCAGTATGGGAACTCATACCATTCCTCTAAAAAATATTAGTGGTCGTTGGATAACATTATCACTTTCCATATTTGCAATATCATGGGGTATTTATAAAAGAAATACTTCAATGGTGATTACTACCATCACCTTATTTATAAGTATGTATTTGCCTCTATTTACCTCCTTCGGACTCTATTTCATCGGTCAACATAGCATTACCGGTTGGTCGCATCTAAAAACATCGCTCAAAACCGACAACCTATCCCTCTTCAAAAAAGTAATTCCATTTAATATCGGTGCGCTATTATTGTTTGCCATAATGCTATTAAACATTAATAATACCTGGATTACTTCCTTCTTTATCCTCCTATCTTGTTTGAGTTTGCCTCATGTGTATATTATGAATTCGTTTTATCTTTCGATAAAAGAGAATAGAAAATAGAAATTGGAAAATAGTAAGGGTCGAAGTGTCGAACTGTCGAAGGGTCGAAGTGTAGAAGTATCTAATCACGATTTTCTATATTTTTATCTCGAGCACACGAGCATATGAGCACACGAGCACACGAATATTTTTCGTAAATTTGCCTCATGTTACCTACCAACCATACCGAAACCATCGTAGCACTAGCTACCCCAACTGGTGCTGGAGCTATTGGCGTTATCCGTTTATCGGGCACTGATGCCATAAGCATTTGCAATAAGGTTTTTAGAGGGAAGGATTTGTTAGCGCAGGCTACTCATACCTTGCATTTCGGAACTATAATGGATGGTGATGCGATCGTGGATGAGGTTTTGGTGAGTTTGTTTGTTGCACCTCGCTCCTATACTAAAGAGAATGTGGTAGAAGTATCTTGTCATGGTTCTTCTTATATTATTGATAAGCTGATACGTTTATTTGTACGTGAGGGTGCTCGTTTGGCGAAACCTGGTGAGTTTACCATGCGTGCTTTCTTAAACGGTCAGTTAGACTTATCACAAGCGGAAGCGGTTGCCGATTTAATTGCATCAAGCTCTGAAGCATCACATAAAGTTGCGATGCAACAAATGCGTGGTGGTTTTTCGAATGAACTTCAACAATTGCGTACAGAGCTAATCAACTTTGCTTCCTTAATTGAGTTGGAGCTCGACTTCTCTGAAGAAGATGTAGAATTTGCGAACCGCGAACAGATGCAACAACTCATCGAAAAAATTGTAGTGGTATTGAAACGTTTAATTCGCTCGTTCGAATTAGGCAACGTGATTAAAACTGGAGTGCCAGTAGTAATTGCCGGTAAACCCAATGTAGGAAAGTCGACGCTATTGAACGCATTGCTCAATGAGGAGCGCGCTATCGTATCAGAAATCGCTGGAACTACACGAGATACCATTGAAGATGAAATTAGCATACAGGGCATTAAATTCCGTTTCATCGATACTGCAGGAATACGCGACACCGAAGACATTATTGAAGCCAAAGGTGTAGAGCGTACCTTCGAGAAAATTAATCAATCGGCTATCATTTTGTATTTGTATGATGCGCATGAAACTTATGGGCATGAACTCGATAAAATAAAAACAGAATTAGAACTCATCACCACTAAAAATAATTCGCAACTATTACTGGTAGCGAATAAAAGTGATAAAGGTAATCACGCCATACATCCGGAAAGCCTTACCATATCAGCCTTACAAGGCATCGGTGTCAGAGAGTTGGAATTAAAATTATTGGACATGATTCACTATTCGGAGAATGCCAATGAAACGATTCTAACCAACATACGCCACGTAGAAGCATTGCAAAAAACAGCAGATGCATTGGCTCGTGTACTCGATGGCATCCACAATCCCGTTACCTCCGACTACCTCGCGATGGACATTCGTCAGGCACTACATTACCTTGGTGAAATTACTGGGGCGATAAGTACTGATGATTTGTTAGAGAATATTTTTTCGAAATTCTGTATAGGAAAATAGCCTTCAATTAAGCCAAAATTAGCCCTTTTCTACTGATTATTAACTATTTATAACTGATTAATTTGCAGTCAGTTGCCAAATTTTTTCTAAAAACTATCAACAAATAAAAGTAACAAATAATAGGTATTTTTTTGCTTTTTGTTGCTCATTTGTTGCTCAAATTCAGTGAGCAACAAATGAGCAACAAATTTAATAAAACTTGAAATTATACTTTAATCAGTATCATAATTATTTTCTAACAATAATTTTCTGACTAAACAATTGCTTTCTATTTTTTTGTATTGAAAAGAAATAGATTCCATCTTCAATATCCTCAATTGGTAAAGAAAACTCTTTTGCATCTTCATACTGGATCTCTTTAATTGTTTTACCTAATTGGTCGGTTATTGATATTTTATACTTCTTTCCTGTAGGTTTAGAATTTTGAATGGTTATTACATTACTAGTAGGATTTGGGTATAATTTAAATACACTTTGAGTTGTGCTCTGCTCTATTTCAATTCCAGTTGTTAAATCTAATTTGAAAACCCATGCATCGGAACAACTTCTTGAAGTGTCTCCTAGTTGAGTTGTATATAGACCACATTCAAGATCATAACTTGGTAGTATTTTGGGAGGATAAATATGGGATGCAATAATAATATCATTTCCAATAATTATCATTTCTTCCTGTTTCCTAGAAAACAATTGAGTATTTTTACCACTTCCTCCAATTGTTCTCGACCAAATAATATTAAAATTTGTATCAGTTTTTAAAACCCAATGGTCCCAATCATTGCCTTTTAAACTTGGAATATCACCAGAACTATCTGAGGTATTTGTTTTACCAAAAAATATATGATTTTCATTTGCATCATATTCATGATCTAGAAATAAATCAAAACCCTTGCCTCCAAATAATTTTTGTTTTAGAAAATGTAAACTATCATCAAATACATTAATAGATGCATCCCAATTATCGTTTAGAGGGAAAGTTGAATTATATGCGATTTTTGAATCATTATACCCAATAGA
>CAJBVG010000012.1 GCA_903958995.1 uncultured bacterium
TCATTCAACATTTTTACCGACTTACTCGTTTTTTGTGTAGCAATGTGTTGAAGAATTCTCTTTTTAATATCATTACTTTTTCCAACATAAATCACATCACCATTCGAGTTATGAAAATAATACACGCCCGATATTCCAGTAGGGATTTTTGTTAAGGCATCTTCAGCTAAAAGTGGTGGTAAATTTTTAGGAGTTAGTATTCCCGCGTTTTTGATATCATCAACTACCGCACTATTACTTTCTAAAATTTTGTTGAATAAAATCGCTGTTGCTTTAGCATCACCAAGAGCACGATGTCTGTTAAATAAATTGATGTGTAAACTTTTGCAAAGGTTACCCAAGCTATACGATGGTAAGCCCGGAAAGACTGCCCTGCTCATTCGTACAGTGCATAAGGTTTTGCGATGATAATTATACCCTAAATCTTTATAAGCGGCCTTCACGAAGTTATAATCGAAACTAACATTATGCGCCACAAAAACGGCACCTTCCGTGAGTTCAATTATCGTCTTTGCTACTTCAGGAAATGTAGGAGCATCACGAACCATGTCGTTGGTAATGCCTGTAATTTGTGTGATTTGATAAGGGATTGCGCACAGTGGATTAATCAGTGTGCTGTACTCTTTCACGACTTCCTTACCGTCGTGCAATATTATAGCTATCTCGGTTATTTTACTGTAATCCGGACTACCGCCCGTGGTTTCAATATCGATAATAGCATACATAGTTGCAAGAATTGAGATATTAGTATTGAGAAAGATACTGATTACTAAATACTATTATATTAATTAAATAAAAAAAGTCTAATTCTTGTTTTCTATTAACTATATCTAAAATCTAATCCCGATAGCTATCGGGACTCAATTCTTAGTTGCTAGCTAGTTGCTAGCAAGAAGTGCTTGCACTTGGTGGTTTACCAGTTTCGTTAAGGGACCAACAGCCATCATTTTAATAAATGGATTAAGGTCGGCATGAATGTTCATTTGTGCAGTGCAACCGTTTGCTTGCTCAGTCAATATCCATTCAATCTGAATATCAAAGGGAGCTTTTACAGATGGGATGATTACAATTTTACCAGCGGGATCGCGTTCCGAAATTTTCAATTCGAGTTTCGCCATGTTCTGAATCGTGAATTTACATTCATCTTCTGTAGAAGACCAATTGTAAATAGATTCAGGCATTAGTTTCTCGTGATTATTTGCGTTTCCTAAAAATGCAAAAACCTCTGCAAGAGGTTTAGCAATTTGTACTTTTTCGCTTTCTATGATTGTCATATTAAACCGTTTCTGTTTTACCCCAATTTGATGGGTCTTCTCTCCATGATCTTAATACTTCCACATCTTTCTCCGATATTGCACTAGAGCTTAAGGCATGGTCTATTAAGTCTGAATAGTTGCTCAATGAAATGATTTTACAATTCGCATTTTTGAAATTTTCAACCGCTTCATCAAAACCGTAATTGAAAATACAAACTAAACCTACTACTTCACATCCTGCTGCACGCAATGCTTCAACTGCTTTTAAACTGCTTTTGCCTGTAGATACTAAATCTTCTACAACCACTACTTTTTGACCAGGAGTAACTTCCCCTTCAATCATGTTATTCATTCCATGATCTTTTGGAGATGAACGTACATATGCAAATGGCAATCCTAATTCTTGAGCCACTAATACACCTTGAGGTATACCTGCAGTAGCTACACCAGCAATAAGGTTTACGCCATTTAATTCTTCATTAATTACTTCCGACAAACGCTGGCGAATATAAGTACGTACCGGTGGGTACGATAAAGTCACTCTATTATCACAATATATTGGCGATTTCCAACCTGAAGCCCACGTAAACGGACTATTCGGTTGTAATTTAATTGCTTTGATTTGCAATAAAAATTCTGCTACTTTTAACGATGTTTCCCTCTTACTAATCATACTGCAAATGTATAAAATTTATATCAACGAAAAACCAGTTTTTATCTGTTCAAAAGAAGAATTTCCTAACATTAAAAACAACACCTATCATACTATAAATGAGGGAGATAAATTATTTTTTAACAATAACTTATTCGAATTACTGGAGAATAATTCTGGATTGATATTTATTTCAGAGCATCCTGATCATTTATATAAACATTTTTCAGAATCGCTATTTATTATTGAAGCAGCGGGGGGTGTTATCTTTAATCCCGACCGAACTAAAATCTTATTTATCTATCGTCGAGGGAAATGGGATTTACCGAAAGGCAAAATTGACGAAGGGGAATCCATTAAAAAAGCAGCGTGGCGCGAAGTAGAGGAAGAATGTGGCATCAAAACCCACCAAATTGAAGATCACCTATTGGACACTTTTCACATCTATCAACTTAAAAGTAAATGGATATTGAAGAAATCCTATTGGTTTGTTATGACTGCCGAAGAAGAAAAACTAACACCACAAGCTGAAGAAGGCATTACCAAAGCAGAGTGGATTGCAATTGAAGACATCATGAAACTTATTGAGGGAGAGACTTATCCTACGATATTGGATTTACTTGAAGAACTAGGCATTTGTTAATGTGCTAATTGTTCAATTTGCTAATGTGCTAATGCTCGTTCGTCGAAGCGTCCTCGCTTCGACTTTTAACTTTCTTGTCGAAACGTGGACGTTTCGACGAACAATTACGAGTTAGCCTTTACAAGGCTCAAAATCTCTTTCGGTACGAACTTACTTACATCACCCCCATTACGGATAATATCGCGAACAATGGTAGA
>CAJBVG010000013.1 GCA_903958995.1 uncultured bacterium
CCGATTCGCGCAAACAATATACCTAACATCAAATCGAAAATAAATTCATTAAGTGCAAAAGGCATTACACCTATTGCTTATACGTTAGAACAATGTGCGAATGATTTTATTTATAGTGGAGAGAATTACAGGAACATCATAGTACTCATTACCGATGGTATTGAATCGTGCAAAGGGAATGCCTGTGAGATTTCTAAGAAATTGCAGAACAAAGGAATATTCTTACAACCGTTTATTATTGGGTTAGGCTTAACACCTGAAGCTGCTGAAACATTTGAATGTGTTGGTAGATATGATGATGCACAAGATGAAATTGGTTTTAAACGATCGCTGAAAAGCGTAATGAATACTATACTCAACAGCAGTACCTCACAAATAAATTTATTAGATGAAGATGGTAAACCATCAGAATCTAATGTGCCTATTACCTTATATGATCAAAGTGCAGGAATACTTCGTTATCAATTTATTCATACCTTAAACGCTAGAGGAAATCCAGATACTTTACAATTAGATCCTGTTAATACATATGATATGATTGTGCATACCACTCCTCCTATTTACAAAAAGAACATTGTGGTTTTGCCTAATAAACATAGCGTAATCAATATTAATGCTGGTCAAGGGGAGTTAATCATACAAACCGAAGGATTAAGCACGTACAAAGAATTATCATCAATCATTAAAGAAAATAACAAAGAAGAAATTATTGATCGTATTAACATCAACGAGAAGAAAAAATACTTGATTGGCACTTATGATATTGAAATCCTGACTTTGCCACGCATCAGCATACAGAACTTACGAATAAAGCAGAGCGAAACTACGACCATTAAAATACCAGCACCTGGATTATTAACCGTTTTAAACACCAATGCAGTGCCAGTTTTTGGAAGTATCTATGTTGAAAAAGGACAAGATTTAGAATGGGTATGTGACATTAATGGAAATTCGGTTACCGAAACCATTACGCTACAACCTGGTAATTACCATATAGTATATAAAAATAAAGGGTCTAAAAAGACCATGAGCACACGTTCTGAACGATTTACGATAAGTTCAGGAAGTTCATATTCTATTCGCTTTTAATTAATAACAGAACACTTATATTTGCAGCATGAAACAATATCCATACACAGAAAAAAAAGATACCCGTTCGGGATTCGGAGCAGGATTAGCAGAACTAGGAAAAACTAACCCTGACGTAGTAGCATTATGTGCTGATTTAACGGGATCGTTGAAAATGGACGCTTTTGCGAAAGAAAATCCAGATCGTTTTTTTCAAGTAGGTATTGCGGAAGCAAATATGATTGGCTTGGCAGCAGGTATGACTATTGGAGGTAAAATTCCATTTACAGGAACATTTGCTAACTTTTCTACCGGACGAGTATATGATCAAATTCGCCAGTCGGTTGCGTACTCACAAAAAAATGTGAAAATCTGTGCATCTCACGCAGGCTTAACATTAGGTGAAGATGGAGCAACACATCAGATATTAGAAGATATTGGATTAATGAAAATGCTACCGAACATGGTAGTGATTAATCCATGTGATTATAACCAAACCAAAGCAGCTACAATAGCAATTGCAAAACACAAGGGACCAGTATATTTAAGATTTGGTCGACCGGCAGTTCCTAACTTTACACCAGCAGACCAAGACTTTAAAATTGGTGAAGCGGTTATGTTAAACGAAGGAAAAGATGTGAGCATTTTCGCAACAGGACACTTAGTTTGGAAAGCCATTGAAGCAGGTCAAGCCTTAGCTGAAATGGGCATCAGTGCAGAAATAATAAACATTCATACCATTAAACCATTAGATGCGCAGGCCGTCCTAACTTCGGTTCGCAAAACTAGATGTGTAGTAACTGCCGAAGAACACCAAAAAAATGGTGGATTAGGTGATAGTATCGCACAACTTTTAGGAGAGCACTTCCCGGCACCTATCGAAATGGTTGCAGTAAATGATAGTTTCGGAGAAAGTGGTACACCAGATGAACTAATGAAAAAATATGGTTTAGAAACACCGAATATTATTGCTGCCGTTCAGAAAGTTATGAGTAGAAGATAATTTCTGAACTCAGCGCAAACAAAGCGCATGAGGAACCAACAGTCGGACCAAGAAATTTTAGCCCTATTTAGAGAGGAGCAAACGAAAACGTATGCTTTCGAACTCCTAGTAAAAAAATATGAGCAAAAAATTTATTGGTTAATTCGTCGCTATGTAAACTCCCATTCGGATGCCGACGATTTAATGCAAGAAGTTTTCATTAAAGTTTGGAAAGGACTTATTAATTTCAGAGAAGACTCACAACTTTATACTTGGTTGTTTCGGATTACTTACAACGAATGCATCAATTTTCATCGTAAAAATAAGCAACAACTACATGTTGATATAGATGATGCCAACGAATCTGAATTTATTGACCATACAAGTGATAACCCTCTAACAGGGGAGCAAATTCAGCGAAAACTACAATCAGCTATAGATACATTACCAGAAAAGCAAAAAATGGTTTTTCACCTAAAATATTACCAAGAAATGAAATATGAGGAAATGTCGGAATTACTCGGCACTAGCGTAGGTGCTTTAAAAGCCTCTTTTCATATCGCAGTGAAAAAAATTGAACAATATTTAGCTGAGCATTAAACTATTGAAGAAGATTAATATCCTACAAACATGAACGAAGAATTAAATAAAGAATTAGAAGAATTAGCACCAAGCTTATCAAAGCTCACTAAAGAGCATTTTGATGCGCCTGAAGGCTATTTCAATACATTCTCGAGCAGATTACTCGATCGTATAAAAAATGAGCAGGTAGCGCCTCAAACGCCTACTATAATTTCCATAGTTCCTTGGAAAAAATACTTGATGGCAGCTAGTGTGTTCATTTTTATGGGTACTTCCATGTATGTTTTCAAATTAAACCATACTCAAGTTTCCGTATCGAACAACGCAGATAGTCAATCTATGGTTGACGTATACTTATCAGAAATTGATGAAGCTACATTAATAGAATTTTCCAATACCAACAACACCAAAGATGAGAAGAGCGATATAGACGTATATCAATCATACATCGACGAACAAAGTATTATTGACGAATTATAAAAAACACCATTATGAAAAAAATTTACATACTCGCATTTATTATTTTTGCACTTCTTAAAACCTCTAGTGCACAAGATAACCGTAG
>CAJBVG010000014.1 GCA_903958995.1 uncultured bacterium
AAGAGGAGAGGTATTAGTTAATTGATAATTTGTATTAAGGGTATCTTTAAAAGATAATAGACTTCCAAAATTATTTAATGATCCAGTAGTGTCTAAATAATCTATACTTGTAATGCTTTTTAGTACACTATCAGATACGACAGTACCAATAACATTATTTACAAATTTCGCTTGGTGTAATAAAGTACCTGAAGCATTACCATCTATGGAAATATCACTTATTGTTGAATAATACTTATTTTTTTGAATGATATTATTAGCAATTAACACCCCTATATTCCCATTAGAATTAATTCGAATACCATAATTATTTCCTACTATGGTATTATGAGTAATGAGTGTTGAATCATTGGTATTATTATAACCTATTGCACCAGCACTATTATTAACAAATAAATTATTATAAATTTTTGATCTAAACCAACCATCAAGATAAACGGCATGATTGGATTTATTCCCTATAAATACATTCGAATAAATTTCTCTTTTGATATAGTTAGGTGATGACCCATTAAATATCATTAAAGAACCAGCTTTATTTTTCAAGAACACATTGTGATCTACTATCAAATTGTTCGAATAATTATTATCGACAATCAAAAAATAAGAAGTTGACAAACCACCACAATTTGTTATTGTATTATATGAAAAATCACTAGCATTGGTTAATCGGATTAAATGATCAGTAATGTTTGTAGTGATGGTATTATTATTCTCAAATATCATTTGTGAAACTGAAGCATTAGATAACCCTATAATAGCTCCCTTAGAATTGGTAATACGGAAGCCTTTTAAAACCGTAGATTGAGCTAAATTATTATCATAAATTAAATAAGCATTTGGCAATGTTGAACCATCTAGAGTTGTTGTTCTTTTATAAGCAGTGTCTCCAGTTGTTACATATTCACTTCCAATTAATAAATTCTTATAAGTACTCAGATTTATTCGCTCAGGATATACGCCAGAAAGTAATATGATTGAATCTCGATTAATACAATTAGAAACTGCAAATGCAATAGTTTTAACTGGATTTGATTTACTACCAATATTTAAGTTTGATCCAGAATTCGAAACATACCAGATATTTCTAGGTATACCAAATAAGATATTTGATGGACTACTAACACCTCCAATTGTATCTACTGCTCTAATTTGATAATAATACTTTGTACCTGCAACTAATCCTGTATCTACAGCTGTAGTGTCGAGAACAGCTCCTTTTGTAAGCTGGAAATTAGTTTGTGTAGTACTTCTATATAAATTATATTTTACAGAACTATTTGAACTAGTAGATTTATTCCACTTAAGTAATATTTTCCTCGGTCCAGCAGAAATAGATAATAATATAGGTGTAGTTGGAGGTGTATTAGGTTTTGTTGACAATTCATTACTTAATGCACTCCAAACTCCACTGTTATCACCAACTTGAATTCGATAATAATATTTCACTAAATTGGTTAAGCCAGAATCGATATATGAATTAGTATTGATTTGTAAAGTATCTACAATTATTGTAGAAATTGCATTATTGGGTATATTTACATTTGATCTTAATATTCTATATTTTACTACTCCAGTTGAATTATTAGAAGTCCATTTTATTTGAATTTTCTGATGCCCACCTATAAGTTCAGCAAGTATTGGGGAAGCATATTTATATGGGCTCTCATATGCTCCTAAGTCAGGATTTGACCCTGCTGGGTTTGGACGAATATTACCATCAATGTCATTTGATGGACTATTTAATAATGTGCCTTTCCCAATAACTTTTGAGCTTGAAAGTATATTTCTAAAATTCGTACTCGTTAATACATAATTAGAACTTGATGTAGTATCGTTATTGAAAAATGTAATATTATAATTATTTTGATTTGGTGTGTTTGGTTTATAAGGGTTAATATAATTATTTCTAAAAACAACTTTAGAAAATCCAGAATTATTGTAATAAACATTAATTCTATTATTTTCTACTATATTATTGATGTAATTTACAAATGCTCCTCCTCCCCAGTTAGAAAAAAACAAGCCAACTGATTTGTTTTTGAATATTGTATTATTTACTACATATACAGTATCCAAACTACCATTAGAACCTGTAGAAATAGCTGGCATATAATTATTATAAATTATATTGTTACTCACTATCCCCCTTTGTTCTAAATAGAATATTCCCTTATCTCCCCAATTTGAACTATCTGAAGGAATACCGTTATTAGCAAAAATAGATCTCGAAACACGACAATAACCATTGCCTCCCGAACCACTTAATACAACTAGATATCTACCTTTATTACTATAAAAATAACTACTATCAAGTGTAATATTTCCTAATAAATTAATCGTTCCCCAGCTTGTACTATTACCATTATTTTTAAATACACAAGCATTTATTTTCGAATTTCTATAATTTGAAAATATCATAGCATAACTCGTAGAATTTTGAATAGTAAAACCACTTATTTCAAATTTAATGTATTGATAATTTGAAAATATAAATGAGCTGTTTCCAAAATAATTGCTCCCATCTAAAATTGTACTTTTAATATATGAAGTATCTTTATTGAATATATATTTTGAACCAAATACAACATCTTTAACTAAAGATATATTATCATAATAAATACCGGGTAAAGCTATAACAGTATCTCCAGCTATTGCTATTTGCATAGCATGGACGATTGACTTATATGGAAATTGAGTATTTCCAATGTTTGAGCTATCTCCAGCATTAGAAACATATAAAATACGATTAGGAAAAACAAAAAGAATATTTGATACTGTACTGGTTACTCCTATTGTATCAACCGCTCTAACTTGATAAAAATATTTAAGCCCTGGGGTCAAACCTGTATCAACAAATGTAGTGTCAAGTACACTTAACTTAACTGATTGGAAATTAGTGTTTGTTAAACTTCTGTATACATTATATTTTACAAGACTATTAATACTGTTGGCTTTACTCCAAACTAACATCACCTTTCTTGGTCCTTTATTAGCTGAAATTAAATTTGGAGTACTTGGTGCTAAGTTTGGATAAGCACTTAATTCGTTACTCATTCCACTCCAAACTCCTGCATTATTTCCTGCTTGTATTCTATAATAATACTTGGTTAAATTGGTTAATCCAGAATCCAAATAAGTATTTCGTGTTAAAGATAAGGTATCAACAACAACACCAGAGTTTGCATTATCAGGTATACTAGCCGTAGATCTCAAAATTCTGTATCGAGTTACTCCTACAGAATTATTGGCAGTCCATGTAATGCTAATTTTACGATTACTACCTTCTATACTTGAAAATACCGGAGAACTATAACTATATGGACTTTCATAAGCACCTAAGTCTGGATTTGTGTTTGCAGGTTGTGGCCTAATAGAATTAAAATAATCCTTATTAGTAACATATGCAACATCGCCAGCACCAATAGCTGGAGAGTTATTCTTTACTTGTATGTATTTAGTATCTTTAAACTGAGGATCTTGGTTAATTACATTAGTAGCCGAAACTACTATATCTGTACCATCAAAAATTACATAATTTAATATAACCTTACCATTAAAATCAGTAGTTAAATTAGAATTCGTTCTGTTATCATACAATATTGAATTAACGAAGCAATTAGTAATTGAGGAATTAGAATTGGTTATATAATCTTTCGTTTTTGTTATTGTACAATGAATAAAAGAATCCTTAGGGTTTGAATCTCCTGAATCATTATATGCTAATGTACTGTTATTAACAAATACACAATTTTGAGCTTTATAATAACCATAGTATGAACTAAATACAAAACTGTTATTATAAAAGTAACAATTCACAATAGTGGCCAACATCCGCTCAGTAACTCTAAATATAACATTCGAGCTATTTTGGACTTTAATACCATCAATAACGCAATGTGAAATATTGATATCCCAATCAGAATGAAGATTAAAAATGGCAAGAGCAGGATCCAAAGAACTTATCGAAACATAATCTGGTCCATTTATACTTTTAACAACTATATTTTTTTTGAGAATCTCAACATTCTCAACATAATTTCCATTGTTTAAAAGTATAGTATCTCCATCCACTGAGTAATTAACTGCATATTGTATAGATTTCAATGGTTTTAAAATACTTCCGCTATTTGTGTTTAATCCTAGCGTAGACACATACCAAACCTTAGTCGGTGATATGCTAATGATATTAGAGATAGTACTGTAAGTATTAGTAACTATATTTTTTGCTTTAATCGCATAAAAATATAATTGATTTCCTAGTAGTGCTGTATTGGTGTACGTAGTATCAACAATATTACTATCAATTAATTGAAGATTACTTGAACTCGTACCTCGATAAATACTATACCTGATATTTGTAGTAGGAGTTGATTTCGTCCAATACAACGTAGCCTTATGAGGGCCAGCAACTGTGTTTACAATAGTTACACTTTGTTGTGCTTGAACAGTAAAATTCATGGAAATAGTCAAAAGAATGACTAATCGGATTTTTGCAAATACAGACATAATTTTAAAAATTAATAAAATTTAAATACCACTATATATCTAGAAAAGAATTAAAGCTTTCTTTCGGAATAATTTTAAATAAAACGTTATAGTATTTACTATTGACTTCTACTCCATTGATGCTCATTTGAAGTGTTACCTCTTCTGAATAATCAGAATAGTAAAAAATAATAATGGGCTCCTCTTGGCTTTTACTACTAATGTCAATAAGTATTAGAGAGGGTATATTGTAAATTGTATGTATTATTTGTTCACCGTCGTTATAAATAATCAGCACTTTATTAATAATGTTCCCAAATGTATCTGATGCTTTTACTGTAAAATTAACTCGGTCTCTTATTTCAAGAGTTTTGTATTTATTAACTTTAATTGGTTTATTTCTTGAAAAATTAAAAAAACTCATATCTGAACTAGTATATCCAAATTTCCACTATTTAAAATGTTTTAAAAAATCCATTTTAATCCATTCTTAATTATATTACATCAAATTTGTATTTTCGAGTAATTAAACATTAAAAAATGAACTCATTACTGCATAAAAAAGTAGAAAATAGATTTGGGAGGCCCATTAAATTCTCGTATGAATGCGTAGAATTGTCTGCTCATATAAAAAAAAGTATAAATACTAATATTAGTCCACAGACTTTACGTAGGGTAATGGGATTTATAAAAGATAATGTAAAAACCTCCAATAGGATTTTAGATTACATTTCCATTTATTGCGGATATGATAATTATGAAACTTTATTGTCACATAAGGAAAATAAGGAACAACAAGTTGATGAGAGTGTAGTAGAAACGATAAAGCTATTTTATAGCATTGAAATTAATAAATCATATGATATCAATTATCAAAGAGCAAGTGGTAATATTGCAAAACTAATTGTTACAAACTCAGCTCTGTTCAACAAATTATCAGGATTCCTGGCAAAAAAAGAAGCCAGTCAAATCTATTTCTTTGAGCGTTACCCCTACATAGATGGCTTGAATGAAAGCTATTTGAGTCACCTTCAAAAATACATGCAAAATAAAAAAACAATAGAATCTGATCTATTCGGGTATTCTTTACATTTTTTATCTCACTACCTCAGAGAAAACTTCGATGAGTTACCAAAATACATTAAGAAAATAAATGAAATTGATAATACAAATGAAATTCATCCATTCCCAATTGCTCGTAAACTAATGTCGAATATAGTATTTGCGCATTATAATAACGATCAATATGCTATTAACGAATGGACAAAAGTTGTATTTTCTGAGGAAAAAAATATTAATAAAAAATATAAAAGCAACAATGTATTCCCCTTCTATCATTACATTATTGCTGATTACTTTAATCTAATCGGAGAATATGAAAGTGCACTAAAAGTATATAAAATAGCCGAATTAGATTACAAAAGCTATAACGATGGGTCTATAGAATTTGGTTATTATGAGAATTTCGACCTAATAAAAGCGATCACTTATTATAATACTGGAGATAAGCAAGCGGCTAAGCGAATTTTAAAAAGAATAGATAGCAGTATGGTTCAATTTACTTTTCAAGATTATCATAATATAAATCGAAAAATATTAGAATATAACTTAACAGGCCCACTCACCTCTCGAAAAAAAGAATTATTAAAAGAAGAAATCAATTTACTAATTGATAAAACGGGATATACATTATTCAGAAAATTTATAAAAGAGTAAATAAGTAACCTATAAACACCAGTATATTGCCAACAAGCTCTAGTTTTGTGAATTTTTCCTTATTAATTCTCAAACTGATAAATACGAATAGTGGCACTACAATTAAATTAATTACGCCTATAGAGCTAATAGTATATACAGAATAGACATAATTGATTAAATACGCTCCTATAACTGTTAGAAAACCAACTAATAACATTCGCTTATCGAAATGAATAAGTTTAATTGTTTGCAACAATTTCTTTTGAAAGAGTGCTAAAAACATATATAAAAGCAATAAGGTTAATTCTACCACAAGCACACTTATTGAAGTCGAAACCTGCTTTAAGGGAACCGACATTAATGAATAACCTAATGCCCATAATAAGGTACTGCTAATCGCTAATAACAATCCTTTCTTAGAATCTGATATTCTACTCTGAACCAGAATACCTAGGGTTGAAAATATAGCGCTAATAACTAAAAAATTATTTATCTCCTCTTTAAATAAATAATAGCCTATAAACTGATGGAATAATTGCCCTAATAATTGAATAAAAAGAATATTAGAAAACTTTAAATATTTCAGTGATTCAATAAATAAATACAAAGCCAAACCACATAAAAGCGCACAAGCAGTTACTTCTAGCATTGAAGTAACATCATATAAAAGCATACTTGGTTTAGTAATTAAAAAAGCAATAAGAGCAAATATTGTAGTATAAATAGTCCGATTAATTACATAAGGAATACTTAATATATTAAAGCTGAATTTTTTATTTAATAAGTCGACTGTGAAAAAGATAAGATTGCATAAAACAGTTAAAGATATTAAACTGTTGACTTGCAAATTAAGAGATAACACATTAAACATC
>CAJBVG010000015.1 GCA_903958995.1 uncultured bacterium
AACAAGTGTTTGATATTATTGATAGTAAATTAGAGAAATAATGAAAATAGATAAGGACTTAGTCGACAAAATTGCTCACCTCGCACGCTTAGAATTTCAAGACGAGCAGAAAGTTAAAATCGAAGAAGATTTAAATCGAATTTTAAGCTTCATGGAATCCTTAAACGAAGTGGATACAAGTGCTGTAGCACCATTGATTTATTTATCGGATGAAGTAAATGTGTTCCGTGCTGATGTAGTGAAGCAAGAAATTACGCATGAGGAAGCATTGAGAAATGCACCCAAAAAAGATTCAGATTACTTCCGAGTGCCAAAGGTAATCGATCAAAAATAATTCTGTATGTGAAATGTTACGAGTTCCAGTTGATATACTTCAAGCTAACTCTTAATTTCAAAAAAAATATTTATGGAAAAGAAAGAACTCATTAACGTTACAGATATAGGCAGACAATACACTATTGGTTCGGAAGAAATTCATGCCTTACGTTCCGTAAATCTTATTATTAATAAAGGTGAATTTGTTGCTTTAATGGGCCCTTCGGGTTCAGGTAAATCAACCCTTATGAACATTTTAGGTTGTTTGGATACCGCAACAAAAGGAACATACATTTTAAATGGAACCAATGTTAGCGCATTAGGCGATAATGAGTTGGCCGAAATTAGAAACAAAGAAATCGGCTTCGTATTTCAAACCTTTAATTTATTACCACGATCAACTTCTTTAGATAATGTAGCATTGCCATTGGTATATGCTGGGTTTAGTAAAGAAGCACGCATAAAGAGAGCCACAGAAGCATTAGAAAGTGTTGGTTTAGGTAATCGTATCACTCACCGCCCGAATGAGCTCTCCGGAGGTCAACGTCAGCGTGTAGCGGTTGCTAGAGCATTGGTGAATAACCCATCTATTATCTTAGCCGATGAGCCAACTGGAAACTTAGATACTAAAACATCTATCGAGATTATGGGTTTACTAGAAACTATACACAAAAAAGGGAATACCATCATCTTAGTCACACACGAGGAAGACATTGCCAAACACGCACATCGAATAGTGCGTATGCGCGATGGGGAGATTGAGAGTGATACGGTAAATACCAATATTATTAGTGTGCTAGATAGGGCATAAGCAAGATTTTTTTTAAACATGAAGATTTATACAAAAACAGGTGATCAAGGACAAACTTCCCTCATTGGAGGAGTAAGAGTTTCAAAGCACCACATCCGCATAGAGGCCTATGGCACAGTAGATGAATTGAATTGCTACATCGGATTAATTCGCGATCAAGAAATAAAGAACGAATACAAAGATTATCTAAAAGAAATCCAGGATCGATTATTCACTATTGGTTCTTCTTTAGCTTCTGATCCCGAAAAATCGAAGATGAAAATTCCAGATTTACATGAAGAGGACATAACGTTCTTAGAAAATCAAATGGATGAGATGACGGCTACTTTACCGGAGTTGAGAAACTTTATTTTACCCGGCGGGCATACCATTGTTTCCTATTGCCATTTAGCACGAGTAGTATGCCGTAGGGCAGAACGCATTACCGTTCACCTCTCCGAAGTGTCGTATGTGGATGAAATGGGTATTCGATACCTAAATCGTTTATCAGATTATTTATTCACCTTATCGCGTAAAATCGCGTCTGATTTAGGTGTAGAGGAGTATAAATGGATTCCGAGGGTAGATAAATAACCTCAAATTTTATTAACATTTAAACACTACTTTGATATCTCCCTTTTAATTATACATTTGCAGAAAAATCATAGGAAACTATAGAAACAATTTAAACTATGTATTGGACATTAGAACTTGCATCACATTTAGAAGATG
>CAJBVG010000016.1 GCA_903958995.1 uncultured bacterium
CATACACCTCTTCGCTGCGGACATGAATCCAATGCTGGCGACTTACTTTTGTCGACCATAGCTACTCTCCCTTTTCTTACTAACTGTTGTATAGTAGGCATTTTATCTAATATATTTTTTTAATATGTTCTTAAAAAGACGTAATACTCCCTTTTGAGGGACTGCAAAGGTAACAACAATCTATTAATTCACAAGGGGTAAAGCGAAAAATATTGAAGAATATTGGGATTGAGAGCATTTAGCCCCCGTATAGAGAAGTAATTAACTGAATATCAGTTATGTTTGGTCATGGTCAACTCCACGCCAATGCTAATAAAGCTCTTAATCATTTCAATAGACTTGCCTATCAATTCGGGTATCATCGGTTCTTCATCCGAATCGAATCCACTCAAAACATAATCCACTTGGCGACCTTTTGGGAAATTATCTCCAATACCGAAGCGGATTCTTGGGTAATTATTATGGCCAAGCATTAAATTAATGTCTTTCAGGCCATTATGACCAGCATCTGCTCCTTTTGGGCGCATTTTAATCGATCCAAATGGAATAGCCAAGTCATCAACTACCACTAACACGTGATTCACAGGAACTTTTAAAGCATCCATCCAGTATTTCAATGCTTTACCACTCAAATTCATGAAAGTAGTTGGCTTAATTAAGGTAACCTGCCTGCCTTTCATGCTAAATTCCGCTACAGAAGCTAATCGCTCGGTGCTGAATTTCACGCCTTGCTCCTTTGCCAATGCATCAAGTACCATAAAACCAATATTATGGCGTGTATCTGCATATTCTGGACCAATATTTCCAAGACCGACTATTAGGAACTTCATGCTAAATTCTAAATTTTAAATTCTAAATTCTAAATTATGGTTATTTAGAATTTAGGTTAATTCGGCAAATTACTTAAAAAATAATTAACCTAATAACTCAATAACCCAATAACCCAATAACCCAATAACTGAGTAACCTATTTAACAAAAAAAGCCGCAAAAAGCGGCTTCTTTGTCTTTTTAAAGTATCAATTATTTTTTAGCATCAGCTGCAGCAGCCTCACGCAATGCTCTAGAAGTTTCAACAGAAACGATAGAGTTTGCTTTCGCATCAAGAATAACGCAGTTAGGTACTGAAACCTCACTTACACGAATCATTTTACCAATTTCTAACCCTTCAATGTTAACCATAACATTGTCAGACATATCTTTAGGTAAACCTTTAACTTTTAATTTTTTGATTTTGTGAACTAATTTACCACCCATTTTCACACCTGGAGATGTTCCGCTGAAACGCACTGGTAATAACATAGTTACCGGTTTGTCTTCGAAAACTTCCATAAAATCGATATGGTTAATTAAGTCAGTTAATGGATGAAACTGGATGTCTTGCATCGTAGATCTGAATTTTCTACCATCAACATCTAGATCAACGAAATAAACTTCTGGAGTGTACACAAGGTTTTTTAGATCTGCTTCGAATACTGCAAAGTGAACTTGTTCTTTTCCACCATACAATACACAGGGTACTCTACCTTCGTAACGTAGCTCCTTTGCATCTCTTTTCCCTACGTTCTGACGTACAGAACCGCTAATTGAGATTGTTTTCATACTTATTTTTATTTTAAATTTATATTTATTCTTGGTTGTATCATGTATAAAGTATTATGTACATTTTACTTTTTACATTTTACTTAGTACATCGTACTTAGTACATTCAGTTATACTATTTTAAACAAATCGCTAATTGAACCGTGTTCATTAACATTTGAAATAGCTTTGCTAAACAACTCGGCTACTGATAGTACTTTAATTTTAGAGCTTTTCAATGTTACTGGAATTGTATCGCATACAATTAGTTCTTCTAACACTGAGTTCTCTATATTTTCTAATGCTTTTCCTGATAAAACCGGGTGAGTACACACGGCTCTAACACTATTCGCACCTTTATCCATAATTAATTGTGCTGCTTTTGTTAATGTTCCAGCCGTATCAATTAAGTCATCTACTAATACGATATCTTGCCCTTCCACATTACCAATCACATTCATGGATTCAATTTCGTTGGCACGTTTACGTTGTTTATCGCAAATAACCATTTCCACATTTAATGCTTTTGCAAATACTCGAGCTCTACTGGTACCACCCATATCTGGTGCGGCAATGGTTAAGTTCGGTAAGTTCAAACTCTTAATATATGGTATAAACACCACCGATGCATCTAAGTGATCCACAGGGATGTCGAAAAATCCTTGAATTTGCGCTGCGTGTAAGTCCATAGTCATTACTCGGTGCGCTCCTGCAACAGTTAGCATATTGGCTACTAAACGAGAACCGATAGAAACACGTGGTTTATCTTTACGATCCTGGCGAGCTAATCCGAAATATGGGATAACTGCAATAATATAATGAGCAGATGCACGCTTTGCAGCGTCAATCATCAACAAAAGCTCCATCAGGTTATCTGAAGGTGCATATGTTGATTGAACTAGGAAGATATCACATCCTCTGATCGACTCGTTAAATGATGGCTGAAATTCGCCGTCGCTAAAACGTGCCAGGGTTAAATCACCTAATTCAATACCACTTACTTTAGCAATGTTAGCTGCAAGTTCTGAACTTGCTGAACCAGCGAAAAGCTTGATTGGGTTGAATTGTAATGGCATATGCTTATAAATTAAAAAAAGGGATTGCATTAAAACAGTCAACGCAATCCCTTTTTGCAGTTGTCCGACTAGGGCTCGAACCTAGACTCTTCTGGACCAAAACCAGACGTGTTGCCAGTTACACTATCGGACAATTTCCCTCTGCGATTTTAGCTTAGGGTTTGCAAATGTAGAAAAGGGATTGATTTAAAGCAAAAATATTTGAAAAAAGGTGACTGATGAAGGTAGCTGATGATTGGTGACTGGTATCTGGATGTTTAAAACTGAATTTATAATTTGAATATGAGACATTTAAAAATGATAAAGAACTAAATGGGAACATGGCTTGCCTAACCAATTGGCCTACCAGTTACCAGTCACTAGTTAGTAGTTACCAGAATAACACAAATATTACCATCCTTCAAAAATAATTTACTATTTTCGACGCTTATCGTATATCCAAAAAGACAGGTATAAATATTCATTATGTTAAAATTTAAATCAATAAACAATGTATTCGGTTGGTTGACTTTCGCTATTGCGAGTTTAACCTTCATGATGACCATGGAAACAACAGCTAGTTTCTGGGATTGTGGCGAGTTTATTTCGGCTGCATATAAACTTCAAGTTGTTCACCCTCCAGGTGCACCTTTATTTTTATTAATTGAAAGACTATTCTCATTGTTCGCAACAGATCAAAATAACGTTGCTTACTTTACGAATTTAGGTTCTGCACTTTCTAGTTCAGCTACCATTCTATTTTTATTCTGGTCGATTACTTTATTGGCTAAGAAATTAGTAGGTAAGAAAGAAGAAGATTTTAATGCTACAGATATTATCTTAATTATAGGATCTGGTTTTGTTGGAGCATTAGCTTATACTTTCTCTGATACATTTTGGTTCTCGGCAGTAGAAACGGAAGTTTACGCAATGTCTTCATTATGTACAGCTGTAGTATTTTGGGCTATTTTGAAATGGGACAACATTGCTGATCACAAACATTCAGATCGTTGGTTGGTATTTATCGGATTAATTATTGGTTTATCTATTGGAGTTCACTTACTGAACTTACTTGCGATTCCTGCAATTGCTTTTGTATATTATTTCAGAAGATTCCAAACAAGTATTAAAGGATTAATCTATACTTCATTAATATCAATTGCGATTTTAGGATTTATACAATTCGGTATTATACCAGGAGTAATTTCAATAGCGGCAAAATTTGATTTATTATTTGTCAATGCATTTCATATGCCTTTCTGGAGTGGTGCTATAGTATGGTTTATATTATTAGCTATTGCAATTGTATGGGCAACTAAATACAGTATTAAAAAAGCAAATGTAGTTTTAAATACAGCATTGCTTTGCTTAACCTCAGTATTAATTGGGTACTCATCATACACGATGATTCCAGTTAGAGCTAAAGCAGATCCGAACATTAACATGTATGCGAATGACAATATTTTCAATTTATTATCATATATCAATCGTGAACAATATGGTGAAACTCCATTAATTACAGGTCAGTTTTTTACAGCTAACTTGGAATCGGAAGTTGAAGGTGCGATGCAGTATCGTATTGATGGAAACGAATATGTGGAGACGGTTAGGAAATCAAAACCTGTTTGGGATAAAAAACAATCTGGATTCTTCCCACGTATGTGGAGCAATCAACAAAACCATATATCATTTTACAAAAGTTGGTCGAGTTTGAAATCAGTAACCAATAAACCTAGTATGGGTGAGAACTTACACTTCTTCTTTACCTATCAATTAGGGCATATGTATTGGAGATATTTCATGTGGAATTTTGCTGGTCGCCAAAACGACATACAAGGACATGGAAATATTACTGATGGAAATTGGTTGAGTGGTATTAAAGCTATCGATGAATATCGCTTAGGTCCACAAGATAATTTGCCTGCTTACTTAAAAGAAAACACTTCAAGAAATGAGTTATACTTCTTACCATTAATTTTAGGATTAATTGGCATGTTCTTCCATTTCCGCAAGAATGCAAAAGATGCATCTGTAGTAATGATGATGTTCTTCTTTACTGGTATTGCAATTGTTATTTACTTAAACCAATATCCTTATCAACCACGTGAGCGTGATTATGCTTATGTAGGTTCATTCTATGCATTTGCATTTTGGATTGGATTAGGTGTTTTTGGATTATATGATTTTATCAGTAAAAAATTAAATGGTGCTATTGTTGCAACCGGAGTTACTGCAATTTCATTAATAGCAGTTCCTGTTTTAATGGCAAAAGTAGAATGGAAAGATCACAATCGTTCTAATCGTACTGTAGTTAGAGATTTTGCATATGACTATTTAAATTCATGTGCACCGAATGCTATCTTATTTACCATGGGTGATAATGAAACATACCCATTATGGTATGCACAAGAAGTTGAAGGTTTACGTACCGATGTTCGAGTTGTAAACTTAAGCTTATTGGGTATGGACTGGTACATTGATCAAATGCGTGAGAAATCTTTAGAAGGAGATTCAATTTCATTTACTGTACCAAACATTAAATACACACAAGGTACACGTGATTACATTCCGTTTTACGATATGAAAATTGCTGGTGTTTCTGATTTGAAAGACGTAGTGAATTTCATTAGCAGTGATGATAAAGCAGCAATGATGCAAACTCGTTCAGGAAAATCAATCAATGTATTGCCTACTAAAATGGTGCGTATAAAAATTGATAAAGCACAAGTAATTAAATCGGGTGTTGTAGCTGCAAAAGACAGCGCAAAAATTGCTGACTACATTGAGTTCAATTTGAATAAAGATGGTTTAGTGAAAAACGATTTAATGGTTTTAGACTTATTAGCAAATAACACTTGGACTCGTCCGATTTATTTTGCTGCAACTATGGGTGCAGATAATTACTATGGATTAAATGAGTACTTACAATTAGAAGGATTAGCATTACGCTTAACGCCTATTCGTAGTCCACGTAACCCAATTGGCACTCCTGGTGTTGTGAATACTGAAGTGATGTATGATAATGTGATGAACAAATTCAAATGGGGTAATATGAGCGATTCATCTGTTTACATTGATCCAGAAACTGCTCGTATGTGTTACAGTTTTAGAATTCAGTTCTTCCAATTAGCAGATGCATTATTCAATCAAGGTAAAAAAGATTCTTGCTTAAAAGCAATCGATAGATTATATTCTGTTTTACCTAAGGGGGCAACATCATTACAATACAAAGTATTTGATTTCCGTTTTGTTGATTTATATTTCCGTTGCGGCGAAAACAAAAAAGCAGTGGCATTAGCCAATACTATTATTGTTGATATTACTAGCAACTTAGATTACTACAAGCAATTCTCTGGTAAGAAAATGAATATGTATACTGATGATGTTCAACAAGGTGTTGCTATCTTAAATGAACTTGCTCGTATATCAGGACAATACAATGAAGCGAAACTTAGCGATGAGTTGGCTAAGAAGTCTGCTGGTTATCAGAAGGATTTTCAATACCTATTCAATCAATAGTAAATAAGGCTTTAGATATTAGTCCCGATAGCTATCGGGATTAGAAAGTCAATCACTGCAATTTTCAACTAAAATAGTTTACTAGAATTAGTAACAAAAAGGGATTCCGAAAGGGGTCCCTTTTTTAGTTTGTAACCTTTATACACTAAGCGCGTACAAGATTGAAAATACATTCAAATGAACATCGAAAAAATCATCGTTGGAAATAGAAAAAACATCACCAAAATTTATGGTGATTTTGTAGTGAAATCGAAATCAGAACAAGCATTACTTTCCGATTTATCTCAAAGTATGTATGATGATATTATTGTTCAATTCAATAAAAATGAAAGCGAAAAAGCTAGTCAGATTACTTTAGCATTAGCCGCATGGATTTGTACAGACATCAACTATTTTTTATCTATGGAAACTAAGAAACGTAGTATGTATGTTCAAGATTTAGTGTCGAGTTTACAAGTACTCGGACATCTCATTAACATTTGCGAAGATTTTAAAAATTGGACTTTAGCCCATTCTATTCAAAGAGAATATTCTAAACTGTATATACGATTTGCTCTGGATGAAACGATAGAAATTTAGAGGTTCGTCGGAGCGTCCTCGC
>CAJBVG010000017.1 GCA_903958995.1 uncultured bacterium
ACATATTAGATTAACATATTATCCCATTAACATATTAACATATTAGATTAACATATTATCCCATTAACATATTAACATATTAGATTAACATATTATCCCATTAACATATTAACATATTAAAACATGGCATATTCAGAAAAAGTAATTGATCATTACAACAACCCAAGAAATGTGGGTACGTTGGATAAAAGTAAAAATACAGTAGGTACAGGTTTAGTTGGTGCACCTGAGTGTGGCGACGTGATGCGTTTACAAATCGAAGTAGATGAGAACAACGTGATTCAAGATGCGAAGTTCAAAACCTTTGGTTGTGGATCAGCGATCGCTTCATCATCATTAGCTACTGAATGGTTGAAAGGTAAATCAATCGACCAAGCAATGGAAATTGACAACATGGACATCGTTGAAGAGTTAGCGCTTCCACCAGTAAAAATTCACTGTTCAGTACTAGCTGAAGATGCAATCAAAGCAGCAATTAACGATTACCGTACAAAAAATGGAATGGCTCCTATTGAGTCGGAGAAATCACACCATTAATAATTCTAAGTTGTAAATTCTAAATTCTAAATGATTCAAACAGGATTTTTAATTTACAATTTACAATCTACAATTTACAATTGATATGATTACAATTACCGACAAAGCAAAATTAAAAATCACAGATTTGAGGCAGAATGCTAATCTGGATGATAGTTACTTTCTACGTGTAGCCGTTGCTGGTGGAGGATGCTCAGGTTTATCCTACAAGTTGGATTTCGACAATGAAATTAGAACTGGCGACCAAGAATTTGAAGATAAAGGCGAAAAAGTAGTGCTTGATATGAAAAGTTTCTTGTATCTAGCTGGTACTGAGTTAGATTTCTCTGACGGTTTGAACGGGAAGGGATTTAATTTTATCAACCCTAATGCCTCAAGAACTTGTGGTTGTGGGGAAAGTTTTTCAGTTTAAATAATATTTTTTTTATAATTTAGGTCTTCTCATTAATGAGGAGACCTTTTTTTTTGAACAATTATGAAACTAACCGACCAAGCTACAATACCCCAATTATTAAGAAATGTTGTCAAGTATATCCATCCTGAAACGGATACCTTTATGCTTGAAAAAGTAAAAGATACTTATCAACCGATTTCTTATAAAACAACCTTAGATAATGCCGACCGCATTTCATCATTCTTTTTAGATAATGGAATTCAAAAAGGTGATCGCATAGGTTTTATTGTTGAAAACTGCCCAGAGTATGTGTTCTTTGATCAAGGCTTACAGCAGTTGGGTTGTGTAAACGTATCCATTTATCCTACCCTATCTGATGATGATGTGGAATACATCATTAACGATTCTCAATTAAAAATGATTTTAGTAGGAACTCATTTCTTACTAAAGAAGTTAATAAAGATTGCTCCAAATTGTCCAACGCTTACGCATATCGTACCAAAGTTTGACGATTACCAAAAGATGGCTCAAACCTATTCTGGTGATGTTCGCATTTTGAGCTTAAATGAACTTATCGCAACAGGGGAAAAAACATTAGAGCACAATAGTGCTACGATTAACAAAATGCGTGATGAAGTTAAACCATCAGATTTGTCTTCATTAATCTACACCTCAGGAACTACAGGTACTCCAAAAGGAGTAATGCTTTCTCACTTAAACTTTTGCCATAACGTTAAAGTCTGCTTAATGCAGATTCCACATATTACCTCCGAAGAAACATTTTTATCGTTTTTACCTTTATCACACGTATTCGAAAGAACAGCAACCTACCATATCTGCTGTGCACAAGGAAGTAAAATCGCTTTCGCACAAAGCCTAGAATTACTAGGTAAAAATATGATGGAGGTTCACCCTACAGTAATGAGCGTGGTTCCTCGTCTATTAGAAAAGATTAATGAGAAGGCTATGAAAAATGGTACTTCGGCAGGTGGATTAAAAACGAAAATATTTTTATGGTCGATTGCTACTGGTTCGAAATATCGTAATGTAATTGAAGCTGGAAAATCTCCTGGCTTTTTATTAAGCATGCAAAGAAATATTGCAGAGAAATTAGTGTTCTCAAAAATAAAAGAAAAAACTGGTGGCAACTTAAAGTTCATCATTTCTGGTGGTGCTGCTTTACCTCAAAACATCGGGGAATTCTTTGGCAACTTAGGTATCAAAATATTAGAAGGTTACGGATTAACCGAAACCTCGCCAGTAATGGCTGTTACGGAATTTGATCGTCAGATTTACGGTACAGTTGGAAGAGTTATTCCAGAAGTAACCATTGGCATTCAGGATGCTGATACGAAACGCATCATCACCGAACAAACTTATGACACCTTCGATGAGAATTTCGAGAGTGCTGAAGGTGAAATTATTTTACGTGGAAACAATGTTATGCAAGGGTATTGGAATAAACCCGAAGATACTGCTCAAGCAATTGATTCAGATGGTTGGTTCCATACTGGCGACGTTGGAAAATTCTACAAAGGGAATTTGAAAATTACCGATCGTATTAAAAATATGTTGGTAAACTCGTTTGGTAAAAACGTATACCCTACTCCTATCGAAAACACCTATCTACAAAGTAATCGCATCGATCAAATATTCTTAATTGGCGATAAACGCGAACACATTACTGCCATCATTGTTCCATCTAAAGAAAATATGATGGAAGAATTTGGATTGAAAGAATCGTTTTTTCAAGATGACGATTTGTTTATCCATGATGAACAATTTACCGAATGGGTTGATGAACACGTTCGTAAATACTCTGTGGAACTCGCAAAATTCGAACGTATTAAAAACTTCATACTAAAACGTAATCCGTTTACCATCGAAGATGGCGAAATGACCCCTACACTAAAAATCAAACGTAGAATTGTAGAAAAGAAATTCGCTGTGGAGATTGATGAGATGTACTTGCTGGAAGAGGTTGAATAATGTGCTAATTCGACAATGTGCTAATGTGCCAATTGAAAAATGTGCTAATTCGACAATGTGCTAATGTGCCAATTTGGACAATTAGTAAATTAGCACATTAACCAATTGGCACATTAATGAGGGCCACGAACATCGTATCCGCCTTGTCACTATACCCCTCAATATACTTCATCTCTGCAACATTCAAGTTATGTGCTTTTTGTAATCGTTCAATTACTTCCTCGTTTTCTTTTGTGAATACAGAGCAAGTAATGTAAAGCATTTGCTTTCCTTTCTTTAAAAATTGAATGGCATTATTCGCCATATCAAATTGCAGATCCGAGAAATACTGAACCATTTTTTCATCTACTTGCACCATTCGCTCTGGTGTACGTGCCCATGTTCCCGAGCCAGTACAAGGTGCATCCATTATAATTCCATCAAACGTTTCCAGTTCAAACGATTGTATCTCTGCTTTTAAATCAATTAATCTTCTTTTGTATTTAGTTACTCCTGCTTTTGCAAAACGTCCGTCTAAATTCTTTAAAATACTATCTCTATTGTCAGAACACATTAAATACACATCGGGCTGTTTCTCCTTTATTAACAAGCTTTTCCCGCCACTAGCCGAACAACAATCCCACCAATACTCATTCACTTCTGGGTGGATATAATCGATTGTACTTTGAGATGATTTATCTTGAACTTCAAATAAATATTCTGTGGGCTCTTCGATTTTTGTAGCATTCGGCAATCGGAAACATTTGCCTTCTTGCACGTAAGAGATGTTTTGCTTTTCAAGAAATAATTTCAATTGCTCATGCTTACCTTTTACAGCACGAATAAACAAATCGGGTTGAGTAAGATGAGATTGAATAAATGTTGTTGCATTTATCTTATCCGTTATTTCGTTTTTTAAGGGGAACAATTCTTCGAACTCAAATTCTGGATAGATGCCCTTTAAGAATTTCACTTTCTCTTCTAATGGTTTTGATTGTTCTTCAACCCATTCCGGCATAAATAAACTCAACAAGTTCAATGGGTCTTGATCCACTAATAATAAAGCAATCATTAAGCGTTCTTCGTAGGTTCGCTCTGAGCAGATTCTACCTATTCTGAAGTATGAGTAAATCATATGACTCAAGGATTTTCTATCCTTCGAGCCCATTTGCTTGTTCATTTTAAAAAACTCTTTCAAGTAACGCGACAATGGGAAGTCGTGTTTGTAGTTTTCTAAACAAGTCAGGAAAATTCTTAATCTATTTTGATGAATCATGGTTGTATGCTTAATCCATTTTCATCATATTTTAAGATGAATACTTGATTATTATAGTTTGGTGTTGATTTGCTGTTATAGTTCAATACGGTAGCTAATCCGTAATATGGCGCATCCATTTTATTGATACTTTTCTTTTTTATGTCGACATTCTTAATAAAAAATAAAGTTTGATCAATACTTCGTATCGACATTTCGGTTGGTTCTGTAGCATAGGTTGAACGGTATTGTGCTACAAAGTTTTTCAATGCAAGGTTTTCATAGTTCGCAAAATAAGAAGTACTTAAGCACACTTTATATTTCACAAATAAATCTGGATCGATGGTTTGAAAATCGAGCCACTTCGGATGAACCAATAAGGTAATAGGATATTGATTATTCAAGCTCTCTAGGTATTTAAAGAGATTGATAGCATAAGCTTGATCGGATGAGGGGATTAATAAATAATTCTCTTTGGTTTTCGATAAATTCCCTTCTATTTGAGCGTACCCTTTTTGTACAGTTAACAGCTCTTTCTTGACAATCTGTTTATCTGCACTGTCTAAATATTTTTCAAACGTTTTAGAATAACGGGTCTCTGCTAATAATCCATTTCTTACAATAAGAATTGAAGTGCTCAACTTCTTTGAACTAAAATACCTAGCCATGTTAAGCGCATGATTTTCTAAGGTATTATTCGCCATGATTAAATCACTTGGCTTTGATTTAGTAACCAATAAAGGTGAAATTGGAGAGATGATTTTCCCTTTTAATAAAGGGTTCTTCTTTAGTAACACCTCTATTTCATTAGGCATTACAGGACCAAAGATTAAATCTGATGTTAATAAATAAGGATCAATAGCAAAGTGTTTTATTTGATTGGTATCCGATTGAGTATCGAATAATTTGATATCAAACGTATATCCTTCTTTGCTGAGCGAATCAACCGCCATTTTAAATCCACGGTAATAGTCAATCCCTAAATTAGAAAACTCAAAAGATTTTTGATCAATTAATGAAGCCTCATCAATGCTTTGAAAATTCAAGGGTAATAGCAATGCAATTTTCAAATGCTTATCCGCAGCATGTACTAATGTAATGCTCCATAAGCAAATGAAAACACTTAAAATAAAATGCTTATTCCCACTCAATCGTTGCAGGAGGTTTCGAGCTAATGTCATATACTACGCGGTTTACCCCTTTTACTTTATTGATAATATCATTCGAAATTTTAGCCAATAAATCATAAGGTAAATGCGACCAGTCTGCGGTCATACCATCAAGCGACTCCACTGCTCTTAAGGCAATCACATGCTCGTATGTACGCTCATCACCCATCACACCTACTGATTGTATTGGTAAAAATATTGCACCTGCTTGCCAAACTTTATCGTACCAACCTGAGTTCTTCAAGTTCTCCATATAAATAGCATCGGCTTCTTGTAAGGTAGCGATTTTCTCTTTGGTAATTTCTCCTAAAATTCGGATAGCTAAACCCGGACCAGGGAACGGGTGACGATTTAAAATTTTCGGATCAATGCCTAAACTATGTCCAACGCGACGAACCTCATCTTTAAATAATGTATTCAAAGGTTCAACCACACCCAATTTCATGTAATCTGGTAAACCACCTACGTTATGATGTGATTTAATGGTTGCTGAAGGACCTTTCACCGATACCGACTCAATAACGTCGGGGTAAATAGTACCTTGTCCTAACCACTTTGCATTTTCTATTGTATGTGAAGCTTCGTCGAATACATCAATGAATACCTTGCCAATAGCTTTACGTTTTAATTCAGGATCCGATAATCCTTTTAATGCTGTATAAAATAATTCTTTAGAATCCACACCACGAACATTTAAGCCCATGTGTTTGTACGATTCTAATACTTCTTCGAATTCATTCTTACGAAGTAATCCATTATCTACAAAAATACAATGCAAGTTTGTACCAATCGCTTTGTGTAATAATATTGCTGCTACTGTAGAATCAACACCACCTGATAAACCTAAGATGACTTTATCATCACCAATTTTAGTTTTCAAATCTTCAATAGTCGATTCGATGAAAGAATCTGGAGTCCAATCTTGTTTACATCCGCAAACTCCTACTAAGAAATTAAACAACAAATGCTTACCATCTGTAGAGTGTGTTACTTCTGGATGAAATTGAATTCCGTAGGTATTAGTTCCTTTCACATGGAAGGCTGCAACTTTTACAGAGTCGGTACTCGCAATAATTTCAAAGTTTGAAGGTACTTCAGAAATGGTATCACCGTGCGACATCCAAACTTGTGAATTTGGACTTACGGCTGCTAATAGATTATTGTCATGGTTAACAAAACTTAAGTTTGCTCTACCGTATTCTCTGATTTTTGATGGCATTACATTACCGCCCGATTTCTGAGCAATAAGCTGAGCGCCATAGCAAACTCCTAAAAGAGGGTAATTTGCTGCTATGCTCTGAAAGTCAACTTCTGGTGCTTCTTCCTCACGAACTGAGTGCGGGCTACCCGATAAAATAACACCTTTAACATCAGCATTTAAACTTGGGACTTTGTTATAAGGGTGAATTTCGCAGTAAACATTCAGTTCTCTAACTCTGCGGGCAATCAATTGTGTGTATTGAGAGCCAAAATCGAGGATAATAATTTTTTCAGGCATGCTGCAAAGTTAACAGAAATGTGCAAATGCGTAAATGTGCAGATGCGAAAATTAAAATAAATATTAATACTTAGTTATATCTACTCCAAACTTAAGAAGAAAGTCAACACCTTCGTCGCTTGGCAAGCCTTTGTACTCGGCATATGATTTCTGGTAGAATACCCTTTTTATTCCTGATGAAAAGATTAAACGAGCACAAGAGATACAAGGTGAAAGTGTTGTATATAAGGTAGCTCCCTCTAAAGTAGAGCCATTTTTAGCAGCAAATAGTATGGCATTTTCTTCCGCGTGTAATGCTAATGAACAACTTCCTTTAGAATCTCTTGGGCAACCTTGTTCTGGCCATTCTTCATCGCAATTGTGTGTACCTGCCGGTGGACCATTATACCCAATAGATATGATACGAGTATCTTTTACTAATACCGCACCCACCTGTGCTTTAATGCAATGCGAACGCTGTGCTAATTCTCCAGCAAGGTTCATGAAAATACTATCGAATGAAGGACGCATCAATTTAGAATTTAGAATTTAGAATTTAGAATTTTCCCGATACCCGATACCCGAGACCCATTACTCAACAAATGCAATAATAATGAAAAAACCACTCTTTTGCCTCGCTATGTGCTTGTAACTTGAAATATTTTTCTGCAATTTAGCAGAAATGTTGAACATAATTATAGGTGGTATTACGGCGGGGTTAATCATGACGTTCATGACAGGGCCAGCATTTTTTGCTTTAATACGAACAAGTATTCATAAGGGCTTTCTTTCGGGAGCCTTGTTTGCATTAGGCGTTTTTATGGCCGATACATTTTTTGTTGCCACTACGTTCTTGGGTGCAAGTTTAATTACACTTGCAGAAAAAAATCAAAAATACATTGCTGTTATTGGAGGATTATTCATCATCGTAATTGGATATCGCTACTTAACTAAAAAAGTAGAAGAAGAAAAAGAGGAAGAAGTTGCCGTTTCTTCTCGATTAAAAAACATGGGTTATTTCTTCAAAGGATTATTCATGAATTTGCTAAACCCGGGTATGTTATTCTATTGGATAGGCTTAGTAAGTTATTTAGGTACCAACGCAGAATACAGCTCAGATAATATCAAACTTTTTATCTTTTGTTCCATGGCAACCGTGCTTAGCACCGATCTAGCCAAAGCATACTTCGCCAGTAAAGTTCGTCACCTATTCAGCATGAAAGTAATTATGTGGATGAACAGAATCGTAGGCTCCGCACTAATTGTATTTGCCTTAGTGATGGTAGTAAAAGTATTCTTCTTTTAGATTTTAGAATTGAGACATTAGACATTAGAAACTCACTAATGCTAATTTTGATTTTAGATATTAGTCCCGATAGCTATCGGGACTAATATCTCAATTCTTACAACTAGTTAATAAGCTCTCTTATTACTTCCCTCAACGTAATTAATAAACGCATTGTTTACTACTCGCATTCCACCTGGTGTTGGGAAATCGCCTGAGAAGTACCAATCTCCTGCACTTCCAGGACAAGCATAATGTAAGTCTTCTAAGCTTTGGTAGATCACTTCAACTTCTGCGTGAATATCTTCCGGACGAACAATCTCTGCAATTTTCTTAGAGATTTCTTCTGCAGTAAATGGACGATAAATATCTTTTACAAAGTTTTCGATTTTATCTAAAGGCAAATGAACTTGCGCTTTGCAACGCTCATATACATCTTGAATTAAATCTTCTTTCCCTTGATCTTTTAGTAAAGCTATCGCTGCATTAAAGGCTACAAACTCTCCCATTCTCGACATATCGATACCGTAACAATCGGGGTAACGAATTTGCGGAGCTGAAGAAACAATAATTATTTTCTTCGGACCTAAACGGTCTAATATTCTTAATATACTTTGCTTTAAGGTAGTACCTCTAACAATTGAATCGTCTAACACTACTAAATTATCGACTCCTCTTTTTACAACACCATAGGTAGTATCGTACACATGGGCTACCATGTCCTTACGATCTGCATCTTGTGTTATAAAGGTTCTAAGTTTTACGTCTTTTAAGGTAATCTTTTCAACTCGTGGAGACATGTTTAATAATTTCTCCAACTTATCATTATCTAATTCGTGTTGATGATTTAGAATTTTTTCTTTTTGATAAGTTCTGATGTATTTATGAAC
>CAJBVG010000018.1 GCA_903958995.1 uncultured bacterium
CCCACTTTCGATTCTTTAGATAGTTTCAATAAATTACTATCTACTTTAGTATAAGCTTTTTTAGGAATGGTATCTACGGATAAAGTAGCATTTGCTGCTATCGGAAGTGATATCAGCAGAAAACAAAATAAGAATAATGAGTTAACTATCTTGATGTTCTTCATCTTCCTTATTGATAATAATCCGACTATGATAGATAGAGGCAGTACTATTTTTGTTTTCGTAGATAGAGATCAGTAAAATGAAAAATGAAATCAATAAGGGTCCGAACACTAGTCCTAAAATACCAAACATTGGTATTCCTATAATTACACCAATAATAGATATTAATGGATGAATGTTAGCCATTTTCCTATTAATAATAAGACGTAATACATTGTCAATATTAGAGACAATAAGTACACCCCAAATCAAAATTCCAACGCCACTGTAATAATTAGTATAGCTAATTTCAATAAGTCCAGCAGGTACAAATACTAATGCCGCACCTACGAGTGGAACAAAGCTAAGTAGTGCTGATAAAACACCCCAAAACAAAGGGTCTTCTATGCCGAATATTAAAAATCCGATACCAACACAAAAGCCTTGGGCAAAAGCGATAATTCCTTGACCTATAACATTGCTTTGTGTGATGCGTTGAAGTTCATCAGCTAATTGTAGCGCGTTTTTTTCTTTGAAGGGTAAGTATTTTAATAATGCATTTTCAAAATATTCATGTTCAGTAAACATAAAATACAAGATGAAATACATGATGGATACTAAGAAAAAGATATTCGCTAGTGCACTCACAATACTTGGGAAAGAGCCCAATGCCCACGATTCTACTTTTTGAATAATCTCCATTACACGAACAGAGTGTACATCTATTCCGAGTATGGTTGAAAAGTGATTTAGAATATTGGTTATTTCGATGGAGTTATCCGTGTAATAGCTAATCTTGTTTATCACCATCCAACTTAAGGTGAAGAATGGAATAATAAGTACAATAAAAGAGACTAATATAATAAACAATGCTGCCAATGGTCTTTTCCATTTTTTAATATTAATGAGCTTAATGTAGTACGACCTTAAAAGTGTGTAGAGAACGATAGCCCCCAAGCCAGCAGAAATAATATCCTTTAATGAATAGGCTAAAAAAGTACCTAACAATAAAATCAAAATAAGGATGATTATACGTTGTTGTTTAGTGTTATATATCGACATAGAGAAACTTAATGTATAAATATAAGCAATTCAAAGGAAATGTAAAATGAGTAAAGGCGATTGCCGGATGGAAAGTTGTTTTAACGCTCTCTTAATTCCACTAAGGATGCTTGTCCTTTAGGCTTAATCCCTTTGCCAGCATGTACAGCATACATATGCGTAAACTCAGCACCGAAATATAGAATAATTGCGGAATAGTAAACCCAGAGTAAAATAATAACTAAAGAAGCAGCAGCTCCGTATGTTGAGCCTAAGCTAATTATGCCTAAATAATAAGAAATGCCCCATTTACCAATCATAAATAATATGGCAGTAAATAAAGATCCTATTATTAAATCTCTCCAAGCAATAATAGCATCGGGAAGAATTTTAAAAATAACAACAAATAATGAGCACAAAACAAAAAAGGTAAATACACTATTGGCTGCACTCGCAAATTCGATAGGGAAGAATGGGAACCAATTAGTAATGGTATTGCTAAAACTTACGATAATACTATTTACGGCTAAGCTGATTAATAAAACTAATCCCATTCCAATTACAATAATAAAAGAGATGAGTCTGTTGAATAGATATTTTAAAAAACCACGTTTGTGTTTGGTCTTAATTCCCCACATAAAGTTTAAGGAATCTTGTATTTCAACAAAAACCCCGGTAGCTCCAATGAGCATTGTTACTATACCCACAATGCTGGCTGTAAAACTGCCTTTTAGTACCTGAGCATTCCCAATCATGCTCTGAATTTGCATCGCTGCAGAATCACCAACATACCTTCTGATTTGTTCGAAAAGTTCTCCGGTAATAGCCTGTTTCCCTAAGAATATTCCTCCTAAAGAAATAATAACCACTAACATTGGTGCTAAGGAAAATATAGTGTAATACGCTAATGATGCACTAAGTTTTATAGCCTTATCATTAACAAACTCTATCCAAGTCGATTTCAATACCAACAAATACAAAAGTATTTTATTTTTAAGCTTCGTTCTCGGGTGCATATTGTAAAAATAGCATTAAACTACTTCCGCTACAACAAATGTGCTGCCGCCAATCAAAATCAAATCATCTTTTTTTGCGTTTTTCAGAGCAGACGCATAAGCAAACTGTACACTTTCGTATGAAAAGCCTTCTAAATGGTAGCTTTGAGCTAATTTTCTGCATTCTTCAGCATCGAGTCCTCTTGGGATATCGGGTTTGCAAAAATAGTAAGTTGCGTCTATAGGAAGAATTGGAAATACTTTTGAGGGGTCTTTGTCATTCACCATTCCCCAAACCCAATGCAATTTATCGTAGTTCAAGAATTTTAGTTGATGCAATACTTCTTTAATACCATCCTCATTATGTCCAGTATCTGCAATAACTAGGGGTTCTGTTTGTAAACAATCCCAACGTCCTCTTAGTCCTGTTTGTTCTTTTACTGATGCAAGTCCAGTTAACAATTTGCTATGAGAAATAGTATAGCCCTTTAATCTTAAAACATTTACACAGGCTAAAACACCTGCTAGATTTTTTTCTTGATAGGTTCCGGTTAATGAGCTTTCAATTTCAAACTTTTCTTGTTGATGTTCAACTTCAAATTTGGCAGTTGAAATTGCTGCATGATCTACTTTATGGATTTGATATTCTTGATCAGCAAATAGGATAGAGGCATTGTTTTCTTTCGCAATTTCAATGAATACTTCTTTACACTCCACTTGAGTTTGTGAGACAATAACAAAAGTATTCGGTTTTATAATTCCAGCTTTCTCTCTCGCAATAAGGGGAATTGTATTTCCAAGAAACTGCGTATGATCGAAACTTATGTTTGTAATTAATGATACTTCTGGTTGAATAATATAAGTAGAATCCAGTCTTCCGCCCATGCCCACTTCTATTATTGCAATGTCAACTTTCTCTTTTGCAAAATGATGAAAGGCCATGGCAACACACAATTCAAAAAAAGAAGG
>CAJBVG010000019.1 GCA_903958995.1 uncultured bacterium
CACCACCTGAAACCATCTATTACACCAACCATTGGGTTTAATGAATATGCCCATTGATATCTCTCAGGAACAATAGAACTACTGAATCCAACTGGAGAAATATACAAACCGAATTGAATGATAAATGGTATGATATATCTAAAATCTCTAAATTTTACATTTAATGCTGTAAGCAATAAACCCAATCCGAAGGCAACAAAAAATACAAGTAAAATAAATAAGGGAAGAAATACGATATGCCAACTTGGTATGTATTGATACCATAAACATAATCCTACTAATATGATAAACGATATAGCAAAGTCGATTAAACTTACAATCACCGAACTTGCAGGAATAATAAGTCGAGGAAAATACACTTTCGTAATTAGGTTTGCATTACCAACTAAACTACCACTACTCTCCGACAATGCATTTGCGAAAAATTGCCAAGGCAGCATTGCAGCATATACCATAATCGCATAAGGAACATTTCCCTCAGAAGGAAGTTTAGCAACCTTACTAAATACCACAGTGAAAATTATCATAGTTAGCAGTGGACGAATAATTCCCCAAGCGGCACCAATAATTGTTTGCTTGTATCGAACTTTTATATCACGCCAAGCGAGAATGTAGAATAACTCACGGAATCGCCATAAGTCTTTCCAGTAATTTTTTTCAGCTCTACCTGCTTCAATAATTATTTCCATAATATTGTCTTTTCTATGTTGTGCTCAAAAATCTTTGGAGAAAATTTTTTCTTGCACTTTTTTGATAAATTTATTTTTTGCTCAGCCGTCCAATTTTCAGACAACAACTTTTGAATTGCATTTTTTATTTCTTCAATATCATCAGGATTTATTAATGCTGATTCACTAGAAAATGAAATCGCATCAACACTTCCATCAGCGTTACCGCCTATCACTCTTAATCCATTTGCCATGGCATCTATAAAAACCAATCCGAAGCCTTCACCCTTACTTGGCATTATAAATAAATCAGCAGCATGGTAATACTTAGCTAAATCTTCATCATTAACATAACCTACAAGCTTCACTTGACCAACCATATCATATTTTAACAACATATCGAATATTCGTTGTTGTTCAATCTTATCGTATTTGCCTATAATATGAAATTCAATAGATTCGTCGTTTAGTAGATGAATAGCTTCAATTGTTTTGTCATATCCTTTATAAGCCTCTTCATTATGAAGTCTACCAACTGTAATTAATAATTTTTTAGACTCAGAAATTCCTTTGCTACTTCTAAAGTTTATTCCAGCATCTATATCCGTGTTGTAATCCTTCAATGGATCTAATGAATTAGATAACACACTTGATTTCGATTTCAAATGTGGATAGCGCTCTAACACATTATTCATGGTAAAATTACTCACAGAGAAAATCCCATCCGCTTGATTTAGCATTATTTCTTGTACTCCACTTAAATTAGTCCAGGCTTCTATTCCATGCAATTGCACAAATACTTTAATTTTGGGATTAATAAACTTTGCAATTAATACAAACAACGATAAATTGAGATGAGGAATAATAACTACATCAGAAGTAATCGCTTTCCATATTGCATGTATTCCAAATTTATATTTATTCCCAGAGCAAACTTTTATGCTTGTTGAATTTACATATCGATTATCGATTTCTGTATCATATAAAGATATAGCGTGGAAAGAAGAATTATTTCTAGTTGAAAGTGAAGACAACGCATACAACCAATTCTTGCATACTTGTTCAATACCGCCAGTTGAAAATATTTTTAACCCTAAGAATAATACCTTCATCAAATTTGTGTTAGCGCCCAAATTTTAGACCAATGAATTTTATCAGATGTAAATGCATTGTATTCTATTTCCTTTTCTGAAGTATTCATTTGCGATTTAATATATTCTGATTCTTTCAACCACATTTTAAATGGGAATTGAAATCCTTTCTTCGGACGATTGTATATTTCTTTAGGCAGAATATCGGTGAATGCATTTATAAGCACTTCCTTTTTCCCTGGATGAGGGAATACATCTGTTTCATTCATACTAGCAACGAGCGACAAAAAATCGTTGTCTAAGAATGGCACTCTAATCTCAATGCCATGCCTCATGCTCATGTAATCGGAGTCTTTCAACAGTTGATTTTGCATATACATTTCTTTCTCCATTAGAGAAATATCAGTCACTGTATTTAGTTTCCTTGCAGTTGATGGAACATAGGTATTCAATTGCTCGAGCACTTCAGTTACCTGTAAGTTTAATATAGCAGCGATTTTATTCGGAGCGTAAAAGCCTCTTAATAATAAATAATCAGAAACGGCAGAATCTAATTTCAAAAACGATAACCGCTCTAGATTTCCCGGCAGCAATCCTGAAAATTTATTTATTATAGATTTAAACTGATGCGCATATTTCAATTGTGCTAATCTGGTAAATGATGGATAGCCTCCAAATATTTCATCGGCACCTAATCCCGATAGCACGGCCTTTAATCCATTCTCTCTAGCATACTTTGAAATGAACCAAGTATTTACCCCATCATTACTTGGCATATCATATGCATCTTGTATTGTACTTACATTGGTTAAAAAATCTTCTTTAGTAAGAAGCAATGCATGATGATCAGACTTTGTTAATTGTGCAATTATATCTTGATAGTGTTTTTCAGAATATTCACCCTCATTAAAATAAATTGATAAGGTGTGTAATTGCTCAGTTTGTTTTGAAGCTAACAAAGTAAGTATTGAAGAATCAATACCACCACTTAAAAACAAACCAATTGGTGCATCCGAAATTAGATGTCGACGTACAGAATTTGATAACTCAAATGCAATATCATAAATGCTTGCATTTCCAAATGCTCTATCAGATTTATACTTATACTTACTGATTGAATACGTTTTATTTATAATGTTATATTCTAAATAAGATGATTTCGCGAGCGAGAATACATCTTTTAATTTAGTAAATGGTTCAGGTAAATGTCCGTATGCTAAAAACAAAGTTCTCCAAGCTGGATTTTCTTCTCCTACAAAACTTTGAAACGCTTTTAACTCTGACGCAAAAATTAGCTGGTTGTTAATTGTTGCATAATACAATGGTTTGATACCATTCGGATCACGAACAAGAAACATTTTTTGCAGTGTAGTATCATACAAAGCAAATGCAAACATTCCATTAAATCTAGAAAAAGATGAAACACCCCATTCGCGATATGCATGGAGGATTACTTCAGTATCAGAAACGGTTTTGAATTGGTGACCAAGTGAAATTAATTCTTTCTTAATATCATGAAAATTATAAATTTCACCATTATAAGAAATATGTAATTTATCATCATCCGAATGCATCGGTTGAGCACCTGCAGATGATAGGTCTAATAATGAAAGGCGGCAATGGCCTAATGCAATAGTTTTTTCAATAAAAAGACCACGTCCATCTGGACCACCATGAATCATTTTGGTGATCATTAAATCAACATCTTCTTTTAGTTGATCTTGATAACGAAGTGAGTCTACAATTCCAGCAATTCTACACATGAGAAAATGATACAGCTTCGCCTCCTCGGTTACATTTTCATGTTCCGAAAGAGACTCCTAAATATAACTAAAAAACTGGTTCGAGATAGACGGTTGGGATATTAATAATTATTGATTTTCCGAGCTGTTCAAAGCGCACTAAAAAACGTTTAGTGTTTTGAGTGTCAATGAGCTCCCCTTTTAGGCCTATAAATGGGCCTGCTTTGATGATAACACTTTCTCCTTTTTCAAAATGATGATCGGAAATATCGAGTTCTGATTCACTACTTAAGAGTAGTTTAATTGTATCTATTTGTGTATCTGGGATAATGGCTGCTTTGCCAGAAAATGATATGTATTTAACTACACCATGAACCTGTAAAACATCGAGGTATTCTCGTTCAGAAACGTTTACAAATGCATAAGATTTAAACAATGGCTCTTCAACCCATTTCTTGCGATCTGACCACTGTTTAAGTGATTTTAAAAGTGGTAAATAGGCTGTAATGCCTCGTTGAAGAAGAAGTGCTACTGTTTTCTTTTCAGCTCTAGGATTAGTATAAATAGCATACCAATGGTAAAGTCCGCTTGCCATTACATTTATTTTCTGAAAATGTTTCTGAACTTAACTAAAGATTTCGTGAAAATATTTTTATTGACACTTTCAGTATAGTAGCCATAGCTCTTATTCCCGTAAGTTGAGTAGTCGGTATAATAATATTGCCCACTTCCGTAGCTACCTTTTTTATGATTTGAGTAAATTCTTGAGTGTAAGGCATCGTTAGTAAATCCATTCAATACAATTACAGAATTACTCAATGCAAACTCTTTAGATACACGTTCTGGAATTGATGCTGCATTGAAACTTGACACTCCTGAACGAAGTACAAATATATTCACATCACTGGTACGTACTAAAGGTATAGCATCAGACACTAAGCCTATTGGAGCCGTATCTACTAACACATAATCGAAACGCTCTTTTAACTCTGCCATCAATTGACGCATACGTTCAGAATACAATAATTCTGAAGGATTAGGCGGCATTGGTCCTGCTGGGATAAAGAATAAATTTTCAACGTGAGTAGCATGAACAATTTTATCTACTTCACATTGGTTTGTTAAATATGAAGTTAAACCCCAATCGTTTTTCAAACGGAAAGTGTGGTGTAATTTCGATTTACGTAAGTCACCATCAATTACAACAACTCTCTTGTTAATTAAAGATAAAGTACTAGCAAGGTTAATTACCATAAATGATTTTCCTTCCCCAGAAACTTCTGAAGTAATACAAATCATTTTGCTTTTTATATCACTCGCAATAAAACTCAGGTTTGTTCGCACGGAACGAACAGATTCGGAGAACATTGATTTAGGATTACTCAAACTTAAAATCTGGCTTGAGTTTTTATCGATAGTACCAGGGAAAGTCCTAATTACTCCTAGAATTGGAACACTAGTAATCATTTCCACCGTTTCTTTATCGAATATTCGTTGGTTTAATAAACGAGCTAATAATATTAAAGCAATTGATATTATTACACTGATAGAAATAGCAGTAGTATATACACTCTTTACATTTGGCGCAACAACTCCATAACTCGGTATAGCATCATCAATTACATTTGATGAAGGCATGATGGCCGACTTCGCAATTGATGCTTCTAAGCGCTTCTCTTGTAAATAAGAATAAACTTTTTGGTTGATCTCAAAGTCGCGATTTAAATTTATTAAATCACGTTCTGCAGATGGAATTGTTTTTAATTCATTCACTGCAGTTGATAATTGCTTCTCTAAGAACTTAACTGTTCTATTGTTACGATCTCTGGCTGCTTTAATGTTTAACGTGATGGCGCGCTTAGACTCTTCAATTTGCCTGTCGATTTCTTGAATCGGAGCAGCATTGTCAGAATAGAGTGATTGCTTTTTAATACGTTCATTAAGCAAAGTATTCATCTGATTAACTAACTCACCTAAGAGTTTGTCATCTGAACCTTCCATACTAAAGTTCAATGTGATTGATTCTTTATTGGCTTTAACTTGTTCCTCTAATAAATCAATTGCAATACTTTGTATGTTGATGATATTTTTCTGAACGTCTAAATCTCTTAATTTTTGATAAGCTAGTTTTTTGCTGTCTTCAATATTCAAAATGCTATTACCAACTTTATATTGTTCCAAAAGTTGTTCGGCATCTCTCACTTTCATCGAAAGTTTTTCGAGCTGAGCATCAATAAATTCAATAGTTTGAGCAGCAGCTACACCTTTTTGATCTCTATCAAATACTCTATACTGACTTATTATTGCATTTAATGCATCAGAAGCAAATATTGCATTAGTGCTTTTGAATGATAAGGACATAATGTTTATCCCCTTACCCACTTCTCTTACATTTAAGCCACCCATTAATCTACCCATCACATTAGTGGGGTGATTGAAATGGAATGTGAACTCATCCAAATCGCTATCTGGAATCATTGGACGAATAACTCTGAATTTATTTGCTCCAACGATTAACTCTTGTCCATAAAAATATTCTGCATTAGATATTAATGCACCATTATTAGTGATGGTAAGCTTATACTTTAGCTTTGAAAGTTGAGAAATTGTAAAGTTGTAGGTGAAAATACTAGAACTATCAATGTTATCTAATAATAGTTCGAATGGGAAATTAGGATAGCTTTCAGTTTCTAATATTCTGCCTTTTCTAAAAAAAGAATACTGATAATTTAACTTAATTGCTGCTTTATACAATAAGGTTCTAGACTGAATAACATAAGTCTCTGATTGTATTTTGTCTTTACGATCGTAATAACTATTAATATTAATAAGCTCGGAAATTTCTGTTTTCTTATCGTCGTATTTTAATAGTGCAGAAGTTTCATAAACAGAAGGGGTAAATCTTAAATATACAAATGCCCAAATGATTCCTATGAAAACGCAACCAACTATCCAATACCACCTACTTAGTAAAATTCTAAGTATACGGTTGTAGTCAATTTCCTGTATGTGTGTTTTGAAATTTTCCGGATTGTTCGATTGAGCCATTTATTTTATTTTGTTAAAGCTGCCACAATTGCAACAGAATTAACAACTAAAAGTAATGGTTGTAACATTGATCCGATCGCCGTAGTAGGCTCTGATATTTCATAAACCTTCATGGCATCTACTATTACGATATCATTATCTTGAATCATCAATTCTGAATAACGCAATATACCAACTTTTCTTAAATCCACGATAATAATTTGTGGATTAGAAGGGTCGCCACGAATGATACGCAATGCTTTCTTCTTAGCATGTGAGGTTAGTCCCCCAGCTTCAGAAATTAAGTCAATTAATGAAATATTATCTCTGTCAATCAAGAATTTACCTTGACGACCAACTTCGCCAAATACGTTTACTTTAATACTTACTATAGAAACCTCAATAATAGGGTTGTTTAATATTGTAGAATATAATTTCTCTAATTTCTTAGATGCATCTTCACGTGTAAGTCCAGAAATTTGAACCTTACCAACTAAAGGCATATTTGCAAAACCATTTACATCTACTACATACCCAGCTTCAACAGCAGGATTTGCTTCAAGATTAAATGTGCTCTTTGTTAAGTCGTAGTTATTTAAAAACTTAACTGCAATACGGTCTCCAGATTTGATTCTGTGGCTATAGGTAGATTCAGCGCTATCTTTCTTGTTAATTACGAAAACTTCTGGCATGCTTCTAGGCACATCATATGTAATTAACATTTTATTCGAATTTTGTGTCGAACAAGAACTTACAACAAGTGTAATTGCGAATAGGAATACTGAGAGTTTGACTAATTTCATTAATGGAAGATAAATGTTTAATAGATACGATTAATTGTTTGTACTAGTTTGTTGTAATTAATTTAATTCGCTCCATTAATCAATCGTCATTTTTTATAATTGATTTGGTGACAAATATAAGGATTATTTATAAAAAAAAAGTACTTAAACTAATAATATTTTATTCTAGATAGCATTATAGACCGATTCCCATTCTGTTCTACTTTGTGTATAAAATCAAGCAAATCATGCTATTACCATTAAATTATTTCAATTTTACCTCCAAAGAAATCTCCTCATCGCCAGGCTTGTAGTCCAAGTAAGTAATAATAAATTGTAACATCTCATCTTTTGTACTCATACTGCCTGTGCGTTCACCAACCCATTGGGGTGGACTAAATGGGTTAAAGGGGTTGTTTTTAGTATTATCAAAGGTAGCTTTTAAGTAAATTGTGCTGCCTTTGGGCACTTTAACCATCTTCTTAAATGTGTAAAAATACTGCCATCTAAAGTCCCAGTGATTAATTTTAATTAAAGGTGTGGTTTGCCCCTCTGGATCAACCACATAGGCAATAAATGATTTGCCCAATAGATGCATATGGGGGTTAATGGTTACTATGGAAATATCACTCTGAACAGTGTATTTTGAAGTAAACGTTTTAATGGAATCTGGAGGAATCATTAAAGCAGGTTCTATTTTAGATACACCATAAGTACCCAATTGAAACTCCCCAAACTTGCGTTCTGGCTGAATTTTTGAAAAGAAAATATTGAAATAAGACTCGTCAATTTCATCCTTAGGACTAGGCCCATAATGGATATCATTTAATAAAATAGCACCTTTCTTTTTCATTAAAAACCCACCAATACCTTGGGGGTAAACTGGTGCTACAACTCCAGGCAAATAGTTTGTAGCCGAAGGTATTCTCATTGGAAATGTACCGTCATCATTAGTGATTTTGAGCTTCTCCCATACCCTACGCTCATCCATTTCATAATTATTGACGAAAAACTCACCTTCTCTTACATTCTTTTTCTTTCCTTCATCATATACGACCATGTACCCATTCACATGATGAACCCTCTTCCTATTCCCTGGCACATATTCTATTGTACGAACATATTGGTCATGAGGAATCTCATAAGGTATTTTCATAATCACATAATGGTCGCGGTTATTGCCTTTGATTTGATATGGCCTAGGGAGCTTTATAACTAAATCGGGCTTGCCCAATTGAGATCCTTTCGGGAAAACAGGCTCAGGTAGCTTATTTTTTTGATCACCTTCATCAGCACCTTGCTCCACCCAAGCTTTTAATACTTGTTTCTCATATTCAGTTAAATACATTTCGCCAACAAAACTAGAATAAGTCCTATCAGCTGGCCAAGGTGGCATGTAACCGCTATGCGTAACTTTTACAATAGTTTTTTTTCTACGATAAACGTCATTATAATTTAATAATGAAAATGGACCAGATTCTCCTGGTCGATGGCAGGTGGCACATTTTTGATAGATGATTTTAGATACATCCTTATTAAAAGTAATTTCTTTGGGGAGCGTTTGCAGTTCTTCCTTATCAATTACTTTAACGCTATCGTTTGTGCAAGAGAATATGAAGACAGTACCAAGTACTATAATTATTTTATTGATTACAATTCGATAAAGCATCCTACAGCATTCGTTTTTACTACTTTTATTTTTTTGAATTTCGAATATTGATTTATAGCACTATCTAGATAATTATGCTGCGCCTCCTGCCTAATAAATTCATTGTCAAATGCTCTATCATCTATTGCTCCTTGATAAACCACCTTCATACTATCGGTTATTAAAAATACTTCAGGGGTAGTCTTCGCATTTAACATCGAAGTGATTACAGCACCTGTATCTAATACAACTGGGAATTCTATTTGAAATTGTTCGACAAATTTTTTCACCTCATCTTTAGAATATAAAATACCAGGAATTACAACATAAGTTGAATAATCATTCTGAAAATATTTTTTCTGCAGTTTATTTAGCTCTTGTATTGCTGCTTCACTTAATGGACATTCGGGAGCTAAAAAAACTACTGCATTTAATTTATGGTTTTTAAATGTCTTGTCAGAAAAATCATCACCGTTATATGTTTTTATAGACCAGTCTGGTTTGTTACATGAGCTAAAAAGAAATATGCTCATTAGAAATACTATAATAAAATTTGTTTTTTTCATTTCAGCTTGTCATTATTAATATGTCTAACCGAATCACGTTTAGATTTTTTCGCTAGATTTTTCGTCAATGCATCGTTCAGATTTATTCCGGTTTGATTAGCCAAACAGATTAATACAAACAAAACGTCGGCTAATTCATCTGCTAATTCCTTCTTTTGATCAGATTCCTTGAATGATTGCTCGCCATATTTCCTAGCAATAATCCTAGCTACTTCGCCTACTTCTTCAGTAAGCATTGCCATATTTGTAAGCTCATTAAAATATCTTACTCCTGTAGTTTTAATCCAATCATCTACAATTTTTTGAGCTTCGTCTATTGTCATATTTTAAAATTACTATTTTGATTGAATAAACAAAATGACTTAATGCCTCGCTTTATCATTAGTGTCCATAATAATGGTAACCGGACCATCATTTAGCAAACTCACTTTCATATCTGCACCAAATACTCCATGTTCAATCTCTTTGCCCATAAGCAGATTAAGCTCGCGGATCATTTCTTCGTATAATTCGATAGCCAACTCGGGTTTTGCAGCATTAATAAAGGATGGTCTATTGCCTTTTTGAGTTAATGCAAACAAGGTAAACTGACTAATTAATAAAACATTGCCGCTGCGATCGAATACTGACTTGTTCATTAAACCATTCTCATCAGAGAATATTCTCATGTTGACAATCTTCTGAGCTAGCCATTTTACTTCAGCAACAGTATCACTTGGCTCTACCCCTAATAAAACTAAAAGGCCGGCATCAATCCGACCTTTTATGGTATTTTCTACTTCAACAGAAGCGTTTGCAACACGTTGAATAACTGCTCTCATGAATTATGGTAATAAAGCTTTAAAATTTGCATAATCAACATCAAATGTTCCTATTCCTGTACAACCTTCTGTTGTTTTAGTAGTGGTGATGTTTGCAATTCTATTATCTGGGCAAGGGTGAGTACTGAAAAATTGTTGAATACCTCCACATTGAATTCCTGATGCTTCTAGTTTAGTAAAGAAGCCAGCCGCACCTGCAGCATTGTATGGAGTTGGACATAAATATTTAACAGAATATTCATCTGCTTCTTTCTCGTGTTCGCGAGAGTTTTTCAATTGTAACATTCCACTAGCAATTTGACTTACTTGTGCAAGGTCTTTACCAAGTACTATGTTTAACAATAATTCAACTCCATATTGTGATTGCATCGAACGACTTGTATGTCTGCGATCAGCATGTGCCATTTCATGGCCTAATACACCCGCCAATTGATCTTTAGAATCTAGGTATTTCAAGATACCCGTATAAACATAAATATAACCACCTGGTGTGCAGAAAGCATTCAATGTTGTATCACCTCTAACAACACGCAATCTCCAACTAAAATCGTCTTTATAAACTACTTTCCCTGAGTTCAATATTTCATTGCGAATAGCATACAAATAAGCATAAACACTTCTATTTGTTGCCGAGTCTAAAATAGGATATTCACTAGGTTTATTTGCTATTTCAGCAGAAACCTGTGCTCCTAATTTACGATCGTCGGAAATACTAAAAAATGGTACAAAGGGAGAATCTTTTTTACATGAGTTGAAAGAGATTACTCCAATTAATAAGATTAGTGAGAGTTTAATTCGCATAAATTTAATATGTTAATAGGATAATATGTTAATATGTTAATGCAATTGAATGTTAATGTCTATTGTCTTCGTCGGCAAATATACTTAAATAACTATCATACCTAATTAACGAGATCTTACTATCATCAACTGCTTTTTTGATAGCACATAATGGCTCGTTCGTATGTGTACAATTATTGAATTTGCATTCATTTAATATGGAGCGCATTTCAGGAAAATAATGAGATATTTCCTCTTTTTTAAGCTCTACTAAACCAAGTTCTCTGATTCCTGGACTATCAATAATAAAGCCACCACCTGGTATCTCATACCTTTCGGCAAAGGTTGTGGTATGTACCCCTTTCGAGGAAGCATCCGAAATTTCAGATGTTTTTAAATCGATACCCGGAATAAGTTGATTTACTAATGTAGATTTTCCAACTCCAGAATGCCCAGAGAACAATGAAGTTTTGTTCTTACATTGATTTTTGAGCTCTTCAATTCCATCTCCTTTTAAAGCTGAGATAAATAATACCGGATAACCGATATTCTGGTACATGTCTTTTATTTCATTCACAAACGACAAATCCTCTTCATCATAAATATCAATTTTATTGAAAACTAAAATTGTAGGTATGTGATACGCTTCAGAAGTCACTAAAAAACGATCAATAAAACCGAAAGATGTACGAGGCTTTGCAAATGTTACCACTAAAAATGCTTGATCAATATTTGCTGCTATGACTTGCGTTTGCTTGGAAAGATTAATTGATTTACGAACAATATAATTCTTTCTGTCGTACAACTTTACGAGAAGGGCTTGCTTTTTTTCTTCGTCTTCTGTTTCTATTTCAACATAATCACCTACTGCAACAGGATTAGTAGATTTAATTCCTTGCATCCTAAATTTGCCTATAATCCTACACTCCCATTGTTGATCATTTTCATCAACAACAGTATACCAACTTCCAGTAGATTTAGTTACAATTCCTCTCATTAAAACACTGCTTTCGCAATTTGATATGTTGGGTTCGCATTACCCATGGTATAATAATGTAAAACTGGTGCGCCTAATTTTATTAATTCTTTTGATTGTTGAATTAACCACTCTACTCCCACTTGTTTCACATCTTGCTCATTTTTGCATTTGTTTACCGCTTCACTTAAATCTTCAGGCAAATCAATATGAAAAACTTTTGGCAAGGTAATTATTTGTTTTGAATTCGTAATTGGTTTTAATCCTGGTATAATTGGAATGTTAATGTCATTCTCTCTACATAAAGCTACAAAATCAACGTATTTCTGATTATCGAAAAACATTTGAGTGACAATAAACTCAGCACCTAAATCCACTTTATGCTTCAAATATTTAATATCTGATTTCATATTAGGCGCTTCGAAATGCTTCTCTGGATATCCAGCTACACCAATACAGAAATCAGTTCCCATGTTTTCATCAATATCTTCATGTAAGAAAATCCCTTTGTTCATATTCGATACATGCCCTAATAAATCAGATGCATAAGAATGCCCACCTGGAGTTGGGATGAATTGAGATTCCGCTTTTCTAGAATCACCTCTTATTACAAGCACATTGTCGATGCCTAAGAAATTCAATTCTATTAACGCGTTCTCTGTCTCTTCTTTTGTGAAACCACCACAAATTAAATGTGGAACAGCATCTACTTTATATCGATGCATAATGGCAGCACAAATAGCAACGGTACCAGGTCTTTTACGATAAGACACCTTTTCGAGCAAACCATTCTCACGTTCTTTATAGATAAAGTCTTCACGATGATAGGTTACATCAATAAATGGTGGATTGAATTCCATCAAAGGATCAATCGTATCGAAAATAGATTGAATACCTTTTCCTTTTAATGGTGGCAAAAGCTCGAAGGAGAACTTCGTCTCTTTCGCATTTTTTATATGATCTATTACTTTCATTTCTAAAACTATTAATATGATAAGTTTGGCGAAAGCCAACGTTCCGTTTCTTCTACACTCATGCCTTTTCGTTTTGCATAATCGATTACTTGGTCTTTTCCAATTTTGCCTAAGCCAAAATATTTCGATTCTGCATTTGCAAAATAATAACCACTTACTGCTGCAGTTGGATACATGGCAAAATTCTCCGTTAAATGTATTCCTGCTTCTTCTTCTGCGTTTAATAAATGGAATATCGTTTTCTTCTCGGTATGGTCTGGGCAAGCTGGATATCCTGGAGCAGGTCTAATACCTGCATAAGATTCTTTAATTAATTCTTCATTACTTAATTGCTCCTCTTTCG
>CAJBVG010000020.1 GCA_903958995.1 uncultured bacterium
ACCACTTTCACTGCTGTTCCGTTTTTCAATTTCTTAGAAATAGATAAGTAAGGTGCTGTTACAACTTCTTGTCCTTCGGTTAAGCCCGAAAGTATTTGAATATACTGATCATCTTGAATACCTGTTTTTACCAATTGCATTTTAACTTTGCCTTTTTCTACAACAAATACGTATTCGAAAATTTCTGAGCTTTTTTCTGTTTTTGCTTTTGCAGCAGATTCTTCTTTCTTATCATCCTTTTTCGTAGAAGCTGCAACAATTGGAGACTTGTTAATACTCGTTGTATCGTCTCTTGTGGTTACCGCTTGAATTGGGATGGTTAAAATATCTACGATTTTCTCTGTTTGAATATCTACCGTTGCTGATAATCCTGGACGGAAAGGCGATGGTAAGTTTTTATCTTTTGATAATAAGCTAGCGTATGATTCTGGAAGCACTCTAATTTTAACTGTAAAATTAGTCACTTGGTCGGCACTGCTACCAATTACGTTTGCTGAGTTTGCAATTTCAGTTACTACACCTTTAAATTTTTTATCGATAAAGGCATCTACTTCAATTGTTGCAGTATCTCCTAAACTCAAGCGGTTGATGTCGTTTTCATTTACATCTACGCTAACTTCCATGCTGTTTAAATTTGCAATACGCAACATTTCTGTACCTGTCATTTGTGATGTACCAACTACACGTTCACCCGATTCTACATTTAGTTTAGAAACCGTTCCATCTACTGGAGAGAAGATGGTTGTTTTTACTAAATTATCTTGTGCTTCTTTCAATGAAGCTTCAGCACTTTTCACGTTAAATCGTGCTGCTTCAACTTCTGCTTTAGAAACCATGTAATTACTTTTGATTTGTTCAAAATCTGCATCCGATATTACTTTATCATTATGCAATTTTGTATTACGCTTATAAGCTTGATCGGATTGAATGAAACGAGCTTCAGCATTAGAAAGATTGGCCTTACTATTGTTTACAGCTGCTGTTGCGCGATCGCGATACGACTCATAAACATCCGGACGAATCTTCACTAACAATTGACCTTTCTTAACCTTATCCCCTTCTTTCACATATAACCCAATAATCTCGCCAGAAACATCTGGAGAAATTTTCACTTCAATTTCTGGTTGTATTTTTCCTGAAGCCGAAACGGTTTCAACAATGTTTCGCTTTTCAACTTTCTCAACTGCAACTTGCTCGTCTTTTGCACCACCGAACCAGCCAGCTTTTTTGCCTATTACTAATACTATAATTAATACAACTACAGCAATTGATAAATAGATGACAATATTTTTATTCTTCTTTAACATGATCTTTCCTTAATTAATTCGAATTTATTAAAAAGTAAGCGGTTTACCATTATAAAAGTCGAGAAGTTTTGCCCTTAAAATCAATTCGTATTTCGCTTGAATTAAATCAGCATCCGATTTAGCCACATTATTCTTCGATAAGCCATAATCTACCGAATTCAACAATCCCACATCAAATCGTTGTTGCGAATACTTGAACGCTTCTTTTAACGATTGATTACTGCGTTGAGTTGATTCGTATTTCATCTTAGCTCCTCTTAAATCAGCAATAGCTTGTTGTATGTTTTTACTCAAGGTTAACTTCGATTGCTGGCGATTAATGTCTGCACTCGTTAAAGCAATGCTAGCACGCTTTACATTGTTTCTAGCACTAAAGCCATTAAAAATTGGAACCGACAATTGGAAAGAAACGAATTTTGAAAAGTTATTGTTGATTTGGTTGTTGAATGACGAAGGATTTACATCGGCATAATCAGAACCTAAACCAGCTCCTAAATTTAAACGTGGATATAAATTTCCTTTGGCCGCTGCCAAGTTGAATTTTGCAGCATTGTATTTATACTCTAAAATCTTCACGTCAGGCAAAGTAGATTCAGCAGTACTGTACACATCTTTTAAATTCGAAAAAGTATTTGCGGTTAAGTATTGTTCAACATTCTTCGGACGAACAACTTCAAAGCCTTCACCAGGGTCGCGGTCTAATAATTGAATTAAATCTAGCTTTGCAATGTCTAAGTTATTTTGTGCTGTAGTTACATTTAATTCGTCGGTAGCTACTTGCGATTTAATGTTCAAAACATCACCCTGCGTAGCATTTCCTACTGCAGCATTTTTCTCCGAACGATCTAATTGTGATTTTGTAACATCTAATTGCTCCTTAGCTACACGCACTAAATCTTGAGTGTATAATACATTCATGTATGCATTAATTACAAACAAAGCGATATCGTTTCTGCTTTTTTCGAGCGTTAACTTCTCAGCTTCTAATGATTCTTTATCACCTCTGAAAGCATTGATTTTGCTGAATCCATTGAACACAGTTACATTAGTACTTGCATTTAAATTTACCGAGCTTACATTTTGAGAAACATATGTATTCGTAAAGGGGTTGATTGCTCTACCAAAAGAATTAGACTGAGATGCAGATGCATTCAAATTTGGATACATCGAAAAACGCGAATCTAATTTGTTTATCTCCGCCATGTCAACATTCAACTTCGAGAGCTTAATGTTTAAATTGTTTTCCATCGCATAGCTCACACATTTGTCTAAAGTCCAAACTTGAGCCTTTACCGAACCAATGCAAATCAATGCTACTAATACTAAAAGTGATTTTTTCATCATATATTTTAATAATCAAATTAATCTCAATACCCGATACTCGATACACACTACCCGATACTCGATTAATGTAAAAATATGTTAAATTCGCTATTACAAAACAATGAAACAGCGTTGTTACGTAATATTATCAAAGCGCAAAAATGTACTTCATCAAAAATCCCAAGCTTTTAAAGAAAATGTACCCTTCATTGGTATGGGATATTCCATCTGCATCGAAGACTTTATATTTAACCTTTGATGACGGACCAATTCCCGAAGTTACTCCTTTTGTTTTGGAAACATTAGCAAAATATAATGCTAAAGCTACATTCTTTTGTATTGGTGATAATGTAAGAAAACACCCCGAAGTTTATGAGCAAGTAGTAGCTGCAGGCCACAGTTTCGGCAATCATACTTATAACCATTTAAATGGCTGGAGAACAGATACCAAGGAGTATTTACATAATATAGAGCTATGCACACAGTACACCGATATTTCCTATTTCAGACCACCGTATGGTAGAATTCTCCCCTCTCAAATTAAAGGCATCAAAAAACTATTTCCATCCACTCAAATTATAATGTGGGATGTACTTTCTGGAGATTTTGATGAAAGTATAGATGCCGAAAAATGTTTTGAAAATGTGACGACTGCAGCAGAATCTGGCTCCATCATTGTATTCCACGATAGTATAAAAGCCTACCCACGCTTAAAAGACGCACTCCCTCGCGCACTCGATTTCTGGTCGAAAACCGGTTATACTTTCCAATCTATTCAACTTTAACCTTCTCCAATTAACAGTTACTAGTCACCAGTTACCATCTATACTATTTTAGCTAATTCCTTATTTTCGCTCGAATAATTCCCCGAAAATTTCCTAAATTCGCGCATCTTTAACTCGTTAACACATACAAAAAATGGCTTTTGATATCGATATGATTAAAAAGGTTTACGACAACCTTGACGCCAAAGTAAATGCAGCTCGAACAGTCGTTAATAAACCTTTAACACTTACTGAAAAAATCTTATACGCCCATTTATGGGATGGAAAGGCTACTACAGCTTTCGAAAGAGGCAAGTCGTACGTAGATTTCGCACCAGACCGTGTAGCGATGCAAGATGCAACAGCACAAATGGCATTATTGCAATTTATGCAAGCAGGTCGCCCTAAAGTGGCAGTACCTTCAACAGTTCATTGCGATCACTTAATTCAAGCAAAAGAAGGAGCAGATAAAGATTTGGCAACTGCCAATACTCAAAATAAAGAAGTTTACGATTTCTTATCATCGGTATCTAATAAATATGGATTAGGATTTTGGAAACCAGGTGCAGGTATTATTCACCAAGTGGTTTTAGAAAATTATGCTTTCCCAGGTGGAATGATGATTGGTACCGACTCTCATACCGTAAACGCAGGTGGTTTAGGTATGGTTGCGATTGGTGTGGGTGGAGCTGATGCTTGCGATGTAATGGCAGGCTTAGCTTGGGAATTAAAATTCCCAAAATTAATTGGTGTTAAATTAACTGGTAAATTATCAGGTTGGACATCAGCAAAAGATGTGATTTTAAAAGTTGCAGGTATCTTAACTGTTAAAGGTGGTACAGGTGCAATTGTTGAATATTTTGGTGAAGGTGCTAACTCACTTTCTTGTACTGGTAAAGGAACTATTTGTAACATGGGTGCTGAAATTGGAGCAACAACTTCAATTTTTGGTTACGATGTAAAAATGGCTGATTACTTAAGAGGTACAGATCGTGCAGACGTTGCTACTTTAGCTGACGCTGTTGCTCATCACTTAACTGGAGATGCAGAAGTGTATGCTAACCCAGAATTATACTTCGATCAAGTTATTGAAATTAACTTATCGGAATTAGAACCACATATCAACGGTCCTTTTACTCCAGATTTAGCTTGGCCTTTATCAAAATTTGCTGCTGCAGTTAAAGAAGGCGGATGGCCAGCAAAACTAGAAGTTGGATTAATTGGTTCATGTACGAACTCTTCTTACGAAGATATTTCTCGTGCAGCTTCTATTGCTCAACAAGCAATCGATAAAGGACTAATTGCAAAAGCAGAATACACCATTACTCCAGGTTCGGAGCAAGTACGTTACACGGTTGATCGTGATGGCTACTTGAAAATATTCGAACAAATGGGTGGAGTAGTTTTAGCCAATGCTTGTGGTCCATGTATCGGACAATGGGCTCGTCACGGTGCCGAAAAACAAGAGAAAAATTCTATCATCACTTCGTTCAATAGAAACTTTGCGAAACGTGCTGATGGGAATCCAAATACACATTCATTTGTAGCGTCACCAGAAATGGTTACGGCGTTCGCTATTGCGGGTGACTTAACGTTTAACCCAATGACAGATACCCTTACGAATAACAAAGGGGAGCAAGTTAAATTAGACGAACCTCAAGGAATTGAATTACCAATCAAAGGTTTTGCAGTAGAAGATGCAGGCTTCCAAGCTCCAGCAGCTGATGGTTCTGCAGTTCAAGTATTGGTTTCTGAAACTTCTGATCGTTTGCAATTATTAGCACCATTCTCTGCTTGGGAAGGTAGCGATATCAAAGGATTAAAATTATTAATTAAAGCAAAAGGTAAATGTACTACTGACCATATTTCTATGGCTGGACCATGGTTGAAATTCCGTGGACATTTAGATAATATTTCGAACAACATGTTAATTGGTGCAATCAACTTTTTCAATGAGAAAGCGGATACCGTAAAAAATCAATTATCAGGAGAGTACGGTGCAGTGCCTGCTACTCAACGTGCATACAAAGCCGCTGGAGTTGGTACAATCGTTGTAGGCGATGAAAACTATGGTGAAGGTTCATCTCGTGAACATGCTGCTATGGAACCTCGTCACTTAGGTGTTCGTGCTATCCTTGTAAAATCATTCGCTCGTATTCACGAAACCAACTTGAAAAAACAAGGAATGCTAGCTTTAACATTTGCAAATAATGCAGACTACGATAAAGTCCAAGAAAATGATCAAATTGATATTGTTGGATTAACATCTTTTGCTCCAGGTGCTTCATTAACCGTTGTGTTAAATCATGCTGATGGAACTAAAGATGAATTCAGCGTAAACCATACTTACAACCAACAACAAATTGAGTGGTTTAAAGCAGGTGGAGCGTTGAATATTATTCGTGCATCTGTAAAATAAAGAGTATCGAGTAGTGAGTATCGAGTATCGGGTTTTTCTCGATTCCCGATACTCGATACCCGATACCAATTTTCTCAAATGAAAATCACTCTAATCGCTATCAGCAAAACCACTGAAAAATATTTGCAGGATGGTATTGCTATCTATGAAAATCGTTTGCAACATTATTGCAAATTTCAGCGTGTAGAAATTCCCGATTTAAAGAATAGTAAAAACTTAAGCTTCGATCAACAAAAGCAAAAAGAAGCTGATTTGATTTTAGCAAAAATTTCCAATACCGATTTTGTAGTACTCCTTGATGAGAATGGCAAAGAGTTCAACTCTCTTCAATTCAGTAAGGAAATTAGTAAATGGCAAAACCAAAGTATTACACATGTCGTGTTTATTATTGGTGGTCCTTATGGCTTTGATCAAAGTGTGTACGATCGCGCAAACCTTAAAATATCCTTATCAAAACTCACCTTCTCACATCAAATGGTGCGATTGTTTTTCGTTGAACAGTTATACCGTGCATATAGTATTTTAAAGGGAGAACCCTATCATCATCAATAAATATTCTTTGTGCCTCGTGTCTATGCGTTTAAGAAAAGCTGATAAATAAAAAAGCCCCGAATCTCTTCGAGGCAATATTTTACGAGCTTACTAGCATACGAACAACGAGCACACTAGCATACTAGCATACGAGCACACTAGCACACGAACAACGAGCACACGAACTATTCTTCTGCTTCTGCTTGCTCAGGAGTCTCATTCCACAATGGTAATTGTGAAAGGATAGCATACCAAGTAATGATTTTCTTTATATCCGATGCGTAAACTCTTTCTGGATCGTGATTTGGAGATACTACTGTAAAGTAATCTCTCAAAATTTTACCATCTGCTTTAGCATCCGGAATAGAATGAGTTGCAGCCGTTTCTTTCATCTTCTCTAAAATACTAATCAACGTGATGTCATCATCTTCACCGAAGATTGTGATATCATCTAACGTAGCTAATTTGCTAGTTGCATTGGTTACTACTTTATTTTTTGCTTCGTCTAAAGATTCTAAAATAAATCCTGAACGATTTTGCGCTAAAGCCTTGTATAAACCTGCTTTCCCTGATAGGGATACAATTCCTCTTAAATTCATATCTTGAGTTGTGAGTTGTGAGTTGTGAATTGTGAGTTGTGAGTTGATGTTATTAAACAATTCACAACTCATAATTAAATTATTCAATAACTTCAATACTATTTATCTTGTCACCTTGTGCGATGCTATCCACTAAGTCAACGTTTTCTACCACTTTGCCAAACACCGTATGGTTTCTGTCTAAGTGTGCAGTATTCGTTCTACTGTGGCAAATAAAGAATTGTGATCCACCTGTATCTCTACCTGCATGAGCCATCGATAAAACACCACGATCGTGATATTGATTATCGCCATCTAATTCACATTTGATGTTATAACCTGGTCCGCCTGATCCTGCTCTGAATGCTGTTGCTTCGTCTTTAGAAAAAGGGCAACCCGCTTGAACTACGAAATCAGGAATTACACGGTGAAATGTTACACCATTGTAAAAGCCCTCTTTAGCTAATTTTACGAAATTCTCCACTGTACCCGGAGCATCTTTTTCAAAAAACTCCACAGTCATGTCGCCTTTTGCTGTCTTTATTACTGCTTTCATATAGTATTCGTTTTTTATGGAATGCAAAAGTAATCAAAAATGTATTATGTATTAAGTACAA
>CAJBVG010000021.1 GCA_903958995.1 uncultured bacterium
AATGTTAGTATCGGTTATTATTCCTGCATACAATTCTGAAAAAACAATAGTTCGAACACTTGATTCTGTGTTCAATCAAAACTATGCTTCTTTAGAAGTGATTGTAGTTAATGATGGATCTACAGATAATACGGAGCAGGTCGTTAAATCATATTCTGATAAAATAATCTACATCGCTCAAAAAAATGCAGGTGTTAGTATAGCTCGTAATAAAGGCTTCGAGGTTTCATCAGGAGAGTTCATCCAATATCTAGATGCAGATGATTTATTGGCGGAAGATAAAATATCGCAGCAAGTAAAAGCAATTCTAGACTCTCGTGCTGATGTTGCTTATGGAGATTGGAAAAAGTTTAATGAGCTGAATGGTTATCAAGAATTTGAAACTGTAAAAAAAGAAATGAAAGGTCGTCCGGAAATTGAACTCATTACCGATTTTTGGATTCCATTAGCAGCCTTATTATATACACGTTCCATTGCTAACAAAATTGGAGGGTGGAATTTAGACTTGCCTATTATACAAGATGCCAGGTATGCATTAGATGCTGCAATACAGGGTGCCAAGTTTGTCTATACTCCCGGAATTATGGGCTTGTATAGAGTAAATGATTCTGGGTCTTTGTCAACATTAAGCAGGATGTCGTTTATGTCGGATTGCTATTTGAATGCAAAACAGATTGATGCCATTTGGAGAAAAGATTACGATACGGATAGAGAAAAAAAGAATGCAGTAATTGGGGTACTGAGATTTTGCATTAGTGAGTTTTCGAAATTGGATAAAGTAAAATTCAATCAAGCGATTGATTTGATTTTGTCTATCGATAAAAATTATAAACCTGAAGGCTCAATCGGTATGAAAGTAATGAGTTCATTACTCGGCTATCGAACTGCAGAAAAAATTGCACAATTTAAAAGAAAATTAGGTTGAGAATTCTACTCGCTACAGAATATTTTTATCCGATTTCACGTGGTGGAACCGAAATGTATGTTTACCAATTGGCTAAAGAGCTGTTGTTAAATGGACACGAATGCATGATATTAAGCTTGTCAAATGATTTGTCGCATGCGGAATATGAAGGTATACAAATATCATATATCCCTTTTATCGAAGATAGTTCTCAAGAGGTTGAAAATCCAAGTAATTATAAAGACTTATCTAGAGTTGTAAAAGAATATCAACCCGATATTTTTCATTTACATACCTATACACCTTCGCTTGGTATTAATCATTTGAAGAAATTATCGGAGGAAAGCGTGATTACAGCTTTTACAGCACATATCACTAGCTTTAGTTGTCTTCGTGGGGATCTGATGCTTTATGGGAAAAACATTTGTGACGGAGTGCTAATAGAAAATAGATGTATGAATTGTTTATTAGAAAGCAGAGGTTTGAAAAATTCAACATTGAGAAACATAATAGTAAATCTTTCAACGATTCCACTTACTAAAAAACTATTCCCTACTCTAAAAATTTACGATAATAAATCGGAAGCGATATCTATTTTTAAAAATATAGTTGATAAGGTAATTGTTGTCAGTAATTGGCAAAGTGTAGTATTAAAAGATAATGGATTTTTAGAAAACAAAACCTCTATATGCAGACAAGCTGTAAATAGCAATGATGTAATTCAAAATAAAGAAATTGTTTTATCAGAGCCCTTGAAAATCGGGTTTGTAGGTAGAATTGTAGTTTTAAAAGGATTACATATGTTATTGTCTATCATGAAAGATTTACCGACATCGAAAGCGAAATTATCTGTTGCCGCTATAAAGTCTAATCTTGAATTAGAATATTATCATACAAACTTCAATCTTGCTAAATCACTTGGCGTTGATTGGAATGAGAATTTGAATGCTGAAGAAGTAATTCAGTTTCTCGATAATATTGATTTATTAGTTGTTCCATCATCCTGGTTAGAAACTGGTCCGTATGTAATTTTTGAAGCACTAGCTAGGAAAGTGCCTGTATTATCTTATAATAAAGGAGGTGCAGTTGAACTCATCAACAATAATCACAATGGATGGTTAATAAATTCGGATGAGGAACTTAGAGAGAAATTAATTGAACTTGTTAATAACAAAGAACTAGTTGCTAATGCTTCTCGTAATATTCAAGAAGTTCGTGATACAAAAATGCTATATATTGAAATGAATACAATTTATAGTTCAATGCTAAGATGAAAATATTAATAACTGCAGATCCTTTTATTCCTGTTCCACCTATTCACTATGGTGGTATAGAACGGATTTTGGATATGATTATTAGAGAATACGTAAAACTTGGGCATGATGTAACCTTAATTGCTCACCCCGATTCTAAACCAGCTGAAGGTTGCAGATTTATACCCTATGCTTCAGATAAGGATTCGATTTTAGCGAATAGCATTTTAATAACGAAAGCGTATTTCAAATACCGTTTTGATATTATTCACAGTTTTAGCAGATTAATGTATTTGTTGCCACTTATGCCATTAGGTGTGCCTAAAATTATGTCTTACCAACGTGAGCCAAGTTTAAATCAAATTAGTAAAGCTGTTAAATTATCGAAAAAAGGCTCAATCGCTTTTGCAGGTTGTAGTGATTATATCAGCAATCAAATAGCAACAGTGGGCGATGCTTATACGGTGTATAATGGAGTACCTATAGATCAATTTACTTTTAATGCGAATGTTTCAGAAGATGCTCCACTAGTTTTTTTAGGTAGAATTGAAGAAATTAAAGGGACTCACATTGCAATTGAAGTTGCCAAAAGAACGAATAAGAAATTAATTATTGCTGGTAATATTCCACAAGAGCACCAAAGTTATTTTGATTTGAAAGTAAAACCATTCTTATCTGATAGTATTCAATACATTGGTCCGGTTAATGATCAGCAAAAAAATACCCTATTGCAAAATGCATCAGCATTCTTAATGCCTATTTTATGGAATGAACCCTTTGGTATTGTAATGGCAGAAGCAATGGCGTGTGGTACACCTGTTATTGGATTTAACCGAGGCTCAGTACCTGAGGTGGTTTCCAATAATAAAACAGGTTACGTTTGCGAATCTATAGAAGATATGTGCAGTGCAGTAGAAAACATTAGCAATATTGCCCGAGATGATGTACGCAATGCCGTAGTGGTACGATTTAGTGGGGAAGTAATTAGTAATAATTATATCGATTTATATAAAAAAAGAATTCTATGAACTTAGTATTTGAAATTATTCGCGCGCTTATCCCTCAGTCTTTGATTAAAAAACTGAAAATAAAGTACAATGTTCCAGATATGGAATGGAGTATAAGGAATTTGTATAACAATGGATTCAGACCCAACACTATTTTAGACATTGGTGCATTTGAAGGCGAATGGACTTTAATGTGTGGTAGTATTTTTTCTGATGCTAAATTTATCATGTTCGAAGCGCAAGAGTCTAAAAAAGAAAAATTAGAATTATTGAAATCGAATACAATAGATTATCATATTGGGCTGCTGGGTTCAGAACTCAATGAGAAATCTAAATTTTATGTAAATGAAACGGTAAGTTCTGCTTTGCCGGAAACTGCAAAAGACCATCAAGAGTATATTGAAATTCCTATGTATACTGTTGATGAAGTGTTAAAAAGAAAAGACATTATAAAAGCAGATTTTATTAAGCTTGATGTACAAGGTTTTGAATTGGAAGTTTTAAAAGGAGCCTCTAAAACACTCGAATCTGCCGAAGTAGTACTGATGGAAGTTTCATTAATTGAGATAAACAAAGGAGCACCTTTGATTAATGATGTCATGCAATTTATGATTTCAAAGGGTTTCGTGTGTTATGATATATGTAGTATTGTAAGAAGACCCTTGGATAAAGCCATGTGGCAAACGGATTTGATATTTGTAAATAAATCATCTTCATTAGTTGCCTCTAAAAAATATCAATAGTATTGAGCAATAAAGCTAAAATAAATTGGATTGAAAACTTGCGAGCAATTGCTTGCATTATGGTAATAGTTTTACATGTTACTGGGCCTTGGTTGCATAAACTTAGAGGGGTGAGTCATTTAGTTTGGAATACGATTGCATTAATGCATTCGTTTACAAGATTCTGCGTACCAGTGTTTGTTATGATTACTGGCGCCTTGCTGTTAAGTCGTAAGTATAGTTTTGCGGAATTCTATAATACTAAATTCAGCAGAATAGTTCGTCCGTTATTGTTTTGGTCAATATTCTATATCTGTATTTATCTATTATTTGATTGGTATACACAGGCAAACCAATTTCTTTTCTCTTCGTAAGCAAATTTGTATTAAACTCAATTTTCTATGGGGCGGCTTATCATTTATGGTATTTATATTTGATATTAAGTTTGTATTTAATAATACCATTCTTATCATCTGTTATTCAAAAGTTGTCGCAATCACAATTGGCAACAATAATAATAGGTTGGTTTATGATTTTAACATTTGCTCAATACTACGAAAGCAATGTTCTGATAAATTATATTCGATTAGCGATTGGATATGTTGGTTACTTGATTTTAGGACACGCATTATTAAACATAACACTTAAGCACAAAACAGGAATATTATTATCTGTTGCATTAATTTTATTGGGATGGGCAAGCACTTTCTTCCCCGTTTTCAAAAATTACAATACTAATGCTATTGTACTAGATCAATGGTTTTATTATCTGAATATAAACACTGTAATATTATCTACTGGTATTTTTCTTTTTTTAAAGTATGTTAATTTTGAATTTAACCTTTTTAGAAGTATTGCAAAGCATAGTTTCGGGATCTATTTTGTGCATTTGTTTTATATTATGTTATTAAACAAACTGTTAGTTGTTAATGCACTTCCATTAGTGTTATACTTATTATTATTTTCAATTGGGGTGTTAACGCTTAGTTACTTCACGATTATTGGTTTAAGGAAATTTAAATTTATTAGTAATTACATTGAATAAGTTAAAGGTTTCTATTTCAAATCCAGGACTAGGCTCGCATGTTCGACAAACAGTTAGAGCATATGATGAGGCTTCGCTTTTGGATAATTTCTACACAACATTTTTATTGAATAATACAGCATTACATACTAAACTTTCAAATAGGTATAAGGGACTAAAATCAAAGCAATTCAATGAAATTTCTTCTAAACAAATAAAGAAATTAATGTTGCCTGAGCTTTTGAGACTAATGTCATCAAAATTATTATCTGCAGATACCACAGATAAAATATGGGAATGGTCGGAACTGTACTTTGATCACTGGGTTGCTAATCAGTTAAACTCTGATATCGATATATTTCATGGCTATGAGCATGCAAGTCTATTCTCTTTGAAAAAATGCAAGAAAGAAAAAATATTTTCAGTTTATGAGCAACCTAGTGTACATCATTCTTATTTTAATGAAAAGGTAGCGAGTTTACTGTTGAATAAAGAGCAATATTTCCAGGATAACTTTCAGTCGATATACGATTCAGATTTATCTAGGAAAAGAAATGCTCGTAGAGATGAAGAGTTGAAAATTGCAAATCTAATTCTATGCAATTCTACTTATGTAAAAAGCTCTTTATTAAATGCTGGCGTAGATGAAAAGAAAATTTTAGTACATCCTTTAGGTTTCCCAGAAGTTAAGTCAATTACTATAAAAGAAAAAACAAATTTGGCTTTCATGATGTCAGGAAATATTTCTTACTTGAAAGGATCGCATCATGTATTACGTGTTTGGAAAAACAATCCCGAATTGTTTAATTCACATCAATTAGTTTGTATTGGCAACGATACACTATCTCCCAATGAGTGGGAAGGTTTACCTAATAATGTAAAGAAGCTAAACCGATTATCTTCCGATGATTATTTGCATGAAGTCGAGAAAGCAGATGTTTATATTTTAAATACCTATTCTGACGGATTTGGCATGGTAATGTCGGAAGCGATGGCTAAAGGCTTAGCCGTTATTGGTACAACAAACAGTGCAGCACCTGATATCATACAAGATTCTATTAATGGTAAAATTATTCCAATTGCAAATGAAGAGTCTTTATTAGCGGCTATGAAGTGGATGATCGATAACCCTAGTGAATTAGTAAGTATGCGTATAGCTGCCATGGATTATGCGAAAAATCATTCGTGGTTATACTATAGAGAGCAATTGCCTAAGCTTATACAAGAACGATATAATTCAACAAAAGCAAATGGGTAAAAATATAGCATTACTTACCGCTGGTCATTTATCTTCTTGTCCTCGTTTAATTAAGGAGGCATCAATATTGTCATCTAATGGATATGAGGTGTCAATTGTGTATTTAGAATCTATCCCACGTATTTCAGCTTTAGATAAACATATCGTAAACGACAATCCGAGTTGGGAATTTCATGCTATTCAATGGGTAAATGATATTGAAAATATTTTTTCTAAAATCTACTATCGTGTTTCTGCATTATTCAAACTAGACAATATTTATATTCAATCTACTTCGAAATCGTTAATTGATAAAACATTATCTATAAAAGCTGATTTATACATTGCACATCATCCGAGTGTATTAATTGCAGCGGCTTTAGCAGCATCAAAGTATAATGCTAAATATGCTTATGATATTGAAGATGCTTTTCCTTATGTAGAACCGAACAGCTACATCGATAATCCAAATCAACAAATACTTGATGTTGAGGGTAAATATATTAATGATACAGCATTCACCACGACTGCTAGTCCTTTGTATTCGGATATTTATATTCAAAATAATAAACTCATAGATAGGCCAATTGATTTAATGAATGTATTTGATATTAATTACAAGCCAATCGAATACAAAGACCGGATAGATTTAAAGAAAATTTCTTTTTACTGGTATTCTCAAACGGTTGGGTTGAATAGAGGATTGCAGGATTTGTTTATAGCCATCAATACATTACCAGAAAATTCATTTGAATTACACATTAGAGGGACTTGTGAATTAGAAGTGAAAAATAAACTTTTAAATCTAGTATCAGTACAAGCGCATTTAAATAATATTCATTTCCACGATTCAGTGTCAATGGATGAATTAGAATTACGGAATAAAGAACATGATCTTGGATTTGCCTTGGAACCTAGCTCTAGTTTAAACAGAGAACTTTGTATCTCGAATAAAATACTAGACTATTTGAGATCTGGATTAATGATAGTGGCTACCAATAGCAAGGGACATAAGCTTATAACTGATGATTTGGGGGATTATGCTATTTCTTATACCTCAGGCAATGCTGATGAATTGTCAAATGCCCTTTTATCATATATACAAAACAGAGATAGAATAGAAATAGCAAAAGCAAAAAGTCTGAAAATGGCTATTGAGAAATATAACCTTAAAATCCAATTCGAAAGATGGATTAAAAAGATTAACGAAGTGTTGAATTGAAAAAAGTACTTATCATATCGCCATTTTTTCCACCAGTAAATGCTGCAGATATGCATCGTGTAAGACAAAGTGTATCTTATTATAAGGAGAATGGATGGGATGCCGAAGTTGTTGTTGTAGATGCAGCCTATGTAAATATGGTTAAGGACGATCTGCTTCTCGATTCAATTCCTGCTGATATTAATATTCACAAGGTGAAGGCTTTTGATGAGAAGGTTACACGTAAATTTGGACTAGGTAGTATTGCATACCGATCAATGTATTATTATTGGAAGTTTGTCAATCAACTATTATCAAAAACAAAATACGATTTAGTATTCTTTTCTACTACTGCTTACCCAATAACAATATTAGGAAGAATTTGGAAATGGAAATTCAATATTCCATATATAATAGATATGCAAGATCCCTGGAGATCTGATCATTATTTAAGTTTACCAATAAATCAACGACCACCTAAGTTTTGGTTATCTTATCGTTTGGATTCATTTTTTGAAAAATTTGCTATGCACAAGGTTGATGGACTTATGTCTGTTAGTCAAAGCTATATTGATGTGTTAAAATCTAGATATAAAAATTTAAATATTATACCAACTAAAGTTATTCCTTTTGCAGCATTTCCTAAGGATATAGAGATTTCAAAAAATAGTAGCTCAAAAAATAATTTCTTTGATATTAATGCTGATTTTGTAAACATTGTATACGTCGGACGTGGTGGTACAGATATGGAGTTGGCGAACACTATTTTTCTAAAAGCTATTCGAAAAGGGATTGATCTGTATCCAGAATTAAGCAACATAAGATTGTATTATATAGGTACAAGTTATGATGCCAGTGGCAATGGGTCAAAAACAATTCTTCCTATTGCTCAAAAACTTGGACTAGAAAACATTTTATTTGAACATACAAGTAGAATACCTTATTTCGAGAGTTTGAAAGTGCTAAGTGAATCCTCAATTTTATTTGTACCGGGTTCTGACAATATTGGATATACAGCTTCAAAAATTTACCCTTATGTATGGATGAATAAGCCAATGATAACCTTATTCCATTCGAGTAGTAGTGTAAATACATTTATGAAAGAATGTAATGCAGGAATATCACTACAGTTTGATACTATGAATGAAGATGATATAATAGATAAGTTGGTGGATTATATCATACAGCATAAATCAGGCGAACGTGGCTCTGAAATTAATTGGATCGCTTTCGAGAAGTACACTTCAGAATTTCAAGTAAAATCACAAATAGAATTATTTAACGATGTTGTAAGTTATGTCAGCTAATAGATTAGATAGGTTAGACTCTTGGAGGGCGATTTGTTGC